>JAQYWP010000608.1 GCA_029379285.1 Rhizonema sp. PD38 | reverse complement strand
GTCCATAGTTAACGTGATCGTTGGGACTAACGCGCTTGTAATTGCCTTTTTCATCACCCAGAATTTCTAAAGCACGATTTGCTAGCACTTCGTTAACATTCATGTGGTGGGATGTGCCAGCACCCGCTTGATAAATATCGACAACAAACTGATCGCGGAACTTTCCCGCTAACACTTCATCCGCCGCTTGCACAATGGCATCGCTAATATCTTGGGGAATACACCCCAGTTCACCATTAACGATTGCTGTCGCTTTTTTTATAAATACACAGGCATCTACGTAAGTAGCTAAAGGCTTAATGCCACTTACAGGGAAGTTTTCCATTGCCCGCAACGTTTGAATACCGTAGTAAGCGCTGCTGGGAATTTGGCGATCGCCCATTGAATCTTGTTCTGTTCTCACCTGGAAATCTGTTTGTGAAGTCATTGGAATTTTGGATTTGGGATTTTAGATAATGAAATTGGGGATACTTCTTTAAACCATTCAATTGATGCAATCCACAAGTAACCCAACAATCTGATACCATTTTGGATTTAAAAAGCCTTGTTTTGCCGTGCATGTCGCCCCTTCAGAAGTCGGCGATAAAAAACCTAATTATGTACAGAAAAGTAAAGTTTCTAAAATTAGCTCGTAGTAAGCGCTTCAGCGCTAAAGCGCTTACTACAAACTTTTATTTATTTATGCCGACTTACTTAGTACGTGGATCAATATGTAAGGTAATACGAATTTAGGAAGTAGAGTGTCATGATAGGCAATTATACAGATTTGATATTTATCCTAAATTCGGGCATCCAAAATTCCATGACTTTACCTAACTGGATTACTTTCTCCCGCCTTGTGGGACTGCCATTTCTGCTTTATGGTTTACATAACCCGACAACTCAAGCTAGGTGGGTATGTTTAGTCATTTTTCTTGTTGCCGCGCTGACTGATTGGTTAGACGGCTATTTAGCGCGGAAACTCAACCAAATTAGTGAATTGGGCAAATTTCTCGATCCGTTGGTAGATAAATTGCTTGTACTGGCACCGTTACTGGCTTTGATTGAACTGAGACAGGTTCCTGCGTGGGGAGTGTTTCTGATTTTAGCGCGAGAGTTAGCGATCGCTGGTTGGCGAGTCAGTCAAACGAATATTACGGGTGCCAATATTTGGGGCAAACTCAAAACTGTCAGTCAGATATTCGCTATCGCACTTTTGATTGCACCATTACCTGGGTGGCAATTATTATCCCTGATTGCCTTTTGGATTTCTGTCGCTCTAACACTCGTTTCTGGAGGTATCTACCTTTTACCTCAAGAGAGTAGTATTTTTCACAATAAAGGAGTAAGTAAATAAGGATTATTCTCTCTCCAAAGTCATAGAAGAACCTTAGGCGAGCATTTAAATGGGAGCGAGTTACTGTTATTTTGGCTTCACGACTAACACTGAACAAGGAGCTTCTGCTACCACTTTACTACTTACAGAGCCTTGAACAATGCGGTTCATACCAGTTAACCCGCGACTGCCGATGACGATTATATCAGCTTTGTGAATATTAGCAAGGCGAATAATTTCTTGAGGTGGATCGCCTGTTACCATTTCTAATTGACTTTTAACAGATAATTGGGCTTGGTAGTCTTGCAGTTGCTTTTCCACCTGCAAATAAGATAATGCTGGCAACTCCGGGTTGGGGCGATCAGCAGGTAGATCGATTTGTGATGGCGTTAGAAGTACATGGCAAAGTATAACCGTACTCTCTTGGCTTAGTAACAATTGCTGCACAGTTTGTATAACTCTATCTGTAATTTCCGAATCATCCAGAGCTACCAAGATAGTCTTTAGCACGTATGTTATGTCCTCAAGAGAATTTCTGAAATCAAAAATCAAGTATTGGTAATTAGTAATTGCGAATAGAGAAAAAGGACTTTGATTCTCACAATTTCTTAACAATTATCTTCCGCATTACCCATTACCTATTAACCATCACCCATCACCCACTTCTTTTTGAACTCGGCGTCTAACTGAATCGGCATGGGAAGGTAAGCCTTCAACTGTTGCTAACACGTCAATTGCATCAGCCATTTTTTCCAGTGCAGTTTGCGAGTATTGAATTATACTGGAGTACTTCAAGAAAGTTTCGACTCCTAATGGAGATGCATAGCGAGCAGCACCAGAAGTCGGCAAGATATGATTTGGTCCTGCTAGATAGTCTCCTACAGCTTCAGGGGTAGAATAACCTAAGAAAATAGCACCAGCATGGCGAATTTTTGGTAGTAGTTCCCAAGGATCTTCTACTTCCAACTCTAGATGTTCTGGGGCAAACTCATTTGAGAGTGCTGCTGCTGCTTCCAGAGATTCAACAATGACAATCAAGCCATAGTGCGCGATCGCTTTTTCTGTGAGGGTGCGCCTAGGATGATCTATTAACTGTCTTTGTACTGCGACTTGCACGTTCATCGCCAATCCCGCATGTGTAGTCAACAAAATTGCTGCTGCCATCGGATCATTTTCTGCTTGTGCCAGCATATCGGCGGCAATATAAACGGGATTTGCTGTCTCATCAGCGATAATTAGCACTTCGCTTGGTCCGGCTAAGGAATCAATGCCTACGGTGCCGTAGACAAGTTTTTTTGCCAACGTCACGTAAATATTCCCCGGTCCGGTGATAACATTAACTTTAGGAATGGTTTCTGTACCGTAGGCCAAGGCGGCGATCGCTTGTGCACCTCCAACCCGATAAATTTCTTGTAAGCCAGCTTCTTGGGCAGCAACTAATACTGCTGGATTTATTGATTTATCTTTTCCTGGTGGCGTTACCATCACCACACGCGGCACACCAGCTATAGTTGCTGGAATTGCATTCATTAACACTGTACTTGGATAAGAGGCTCTACCACCGGGTACATATATTCCCGCCCTGTCTACAGGCGTATAGCGCTTGCCCAGCACGACATCATCATCGCCAAAGTGTACCCAATTTTTGGGAACTCGCTGGCGGTGAAATGCCTCTATTTGGCGGTGAGCCAACCGAATTGCCTCAAGCAACTCTTTTGACACCTGCTGGTAAGCTGCATCTAGTTCTGCTCCGGTAACACGCAGATCAACTGCATTCAACGAAAGTTTGTCAAATTCGGTTGTGTAGTGCAATACAGCTTTATCGCCTTGGCGCTTTACTGCTAGCAACACTTCCCGCACTGTTGCTTCTTTATGAAGCATCTGTTCGTCATTGGTGCGATCGCAGATCCGTTGTAGTTCAGGTCTAACGTCTGCCTGCTGAGTTATGATTCGCAGCATGGAGTAAGGTCAATGCCAAATGAAAGAAAATTCTGTTTCTGGAGAACTTAAGAGTGCTCATTACCCAAAAAGGCGCAAAGCGTTCTTTGAACTCTCCTCTCTAGCTTAACCGCATTTTTTTGATACTCCCATTGCTTTGTACATCTATTAGAGCACAGGCGTCAGGAGACTTAGTTGCGAGAGTCTTAGTGCCGCGTAGCGCGGACTTAAAAATTCGTCTTGGAAAGTTAAGCTATATAGAAGTTGCTTAGAGGGAAACCCTCCGGACAAACTTCGGTGACGGCTTGCGTCCCAGGTGACTTTCCGCAAAATTAATAATGAAAAAAGCTTGAATATCAAGCTCCATAGAAATAAGGAACAGAATTCCTCATAACTTTTTTTAACCTAAGTACACCATTTGATAACAAATGGTGGTTTTTTTATTCATTTTTTAGCTTATCGCCTTATTATAAAGCATTTTTCGACTGTGAAACACATGCAAGGTACAGGGTTTTGATTAAATACTTTGAGTTGAAATTATTATATGACGATGACAAGTTTTCCCGCTTATAGGAGAAGCATTATGAAATATATTTATCAAAAAGAACTTAGAACTCAGGAGTCAGAAGAAATAATAATTGGAAGTTTCAACCAGTAGCTCCTGTACAACTGACGAATGAGTATATAGGTATAAAACCCCTTCCTTTTAGGAAGTCTTTAATTGGGACGAGAGAATCCTCTGACAATTTCTTATTCTGACTCCTGTATTCTTCTTCAAGACCTGTTCGGGTTAGGAATGAAATAAAGTTAAGAGTGAGGATTTATAAATTCATAAATCCTCACTCCGGTACAGGCATGTTTTATTCGCTCTTTATAGGAGCGTTCTTAGGAAGTGTTATTTACGCAATTGACAAGCACTCACTCGCATCGACGTGACGGTAGTCGGCAGAGGGAAGTAGATAATGTTACTGATTATACCAACAATTGAATGCCTTCTATCCTGCCTTGCCCATAACGGGTCCAAGCCCCCGGATTGATCCAGAGCAAAAGGAGGAAATCTGTTTCTCGCGAAGTCTGCTGGGGGAAGCTTACACCCAGCGCGAAGCCCGCGCATGAGAGTACTCTCTCCCACAGACTTCGCGCGAAGTCTTCCGGACAGAAGCTTCTGGCAGGATCGCTTCGCGTCTCGCAACAAAGCGTCCTTGCTCGAATCCCTGTCTTCAGGCAGGAGTCCCTTCAGCATAGCTGCCCTCTGCCCTCTGCCTTCTCAAACACTCATTCTTTACTCGTCGTCTTCGTCGAAATCTTCATCGTCGTCTTCGTCGAAATCCTCCTCTTCCGCAAAATCATCAATTTCATCGGCAATTAAATCGTCATCCTCATCCAAAACTGAATCGGAGCGGGTGTCATATCCAGAGTCGCTCATGGATGGAGAATCCAAGTTATATGCCCTGGCGGTGCGATCGTCTAGAACCATTTCGAGTGGATCGTCAACTTCATCCAAGACACTGTTAGTGAGATCGTTTGTGTACTCATCGATCGCACCCGGTTCTTCATAAGTATTAAACCCGGTTCCTGCGGGAATCAATCGTCCGATAATCACGTTTTCTTTCAAACCGCGCAGCCAATCTGACTTACCTTCAATTGCTGCTTCTGTCAAGACCCTTGTGGTTTCTTGGAAGGAGGCGGCGGAAATAAAGCTATCGGTATTCAACGACGCTTTGGTTATACCGAGTAACACGGGGGTATACTGTGCTCTGGCACCACCTGTAATTGCCATTGCTTCGTTCACCTGTTCGACTTGGCGTAACTCCACCAATTCTCCAGGTAGCATACTGGTATCACCACCATCGTCAATTCGGACTTTGGAGGTCATCTGCCGGACGATGACTTCAATATGCTTGTCAGCAATATCAATGCCTTGAGATTGATAAACCAACTGGACTTCGTTTACCAAGAAAGTCTGTACTTTTTGCAAAGCGTGATTAGCACAGGCATACATCCCATCCTCGGAACCAAGATTGAAGAAGACTTCCAAAATTTCGTGCGGATTGGCAGGACCGTCGGTGAGGTTTTGTCCAGCGATGACAAGCGACCCATCGGGAACCACCAAATTTTGTCCAGGTCCCAATGGATAATCTGTGACGACACCGTTGTTTTCGACAATCTTGGCGGCGATCGCTTCATCGCCATCACCGTAGACGACTTTAACTTCCCCAGAACGACGGACGAGAATACACGCTTCTTTTGGCTTGCGAGCTTCCAGAAGTTCCTCGATTCTCGGCAAACCTTGAATAATATCCCCAGTTTTCGCCCTTTCAAACACCAGCAGCACCAAGTTATCACCCCGCTGTACCAAATCGCCATCTTCGATCTGTAAGATCGCTCCAGGACTGACTCGGTAAGGGCGACCGATGCGGATCGTGACTGACCAAGTAGAAGAGGCAGGGGG
>JAQYWP010000607.1 GCA_029379285.1 Rhizonema sp. PD38 | reverse complement strand
TTGTAAAATAATCATAAATCTATTATTAAGAAATGATAGACTCTCAGTAAGCCAAAAAAAATATTACATCCCAAAAAGTCGTCTATTAAAAACTTAACATTTAGCAGGCATTAGGAGAAGAAGGTGAAGCTCTTAAATCAGGCTCAAGAGGAGCAACTCAAAGAGATAGTTGCACAGTTAAAACAAGTACGACAAGAAAAATCGATACGTATAGAAGACGTAGCTGCTCATACACGTATTCGCCCAGTTTTTATCCAAGCTTTAGAAGAAGAGCGATTTGAAGAATTACCGGAAGCTGTCTATGTTAAAGGATTTATTCGTCACTATGGAGATGCTGTGGGATTAGATGGATCTGCTTTGTCACAAACTTTTGCAACAGCTTTTTCCGCTCCCGAACCCGAAAACAATCATGATTATCATGAAAATCATGAAAATAAAAAGAAAAAATCGAATTTCCGCATACCACCTCTTGTGATACCATATGCGTTACTTTTAGCAGTAGCTAGCTTTGGACTGTTTTACGTGCTTGTTCCACGACAGACAGCAGAATCTGTAAATCAGGATCAATACTCAGCAAGCGATACCAAGCAAAAAACTTCCCTCCGACAAACCTCAAAACTATCTAGTTCAAAGCAAAACTCAGCAAGCCCTCCTAAATCAAAAACGCTCTTGCCAGTAGCATCCACTCCTACCCCAACCGCATCACCGACAACGAATGCCAATTCCAATGTTGAAGTCACTCTCGATCTTCAGGACAAATCTTGGCTGCGAGTCAAAGTGGATGGCAAAACTGCATTTGAGGGAATTATGAACAAAGGCGATCACAAAACCTGGACAGCTCAAAAAGAGTTAAGTGTACGTTCCGGTAACGCTGGCGCTGTATTAATTTCTACAAATAATCAGCCACCACAACCTCTAGGCCCTGTAGAGAGTGTTAAAAGCGTTACATTCACTCCTGGAAAAGCCATTAGCCAATAAGAGTAGAGACGCACTGCCGCTATATTTTTCACTCTTACTTAAACGAACAACCGTCTTCGTGAAGCTCGCCGGAGGAAGCTTCCCCCAGCAGACTTCACCTCCGATAAAGGCGGTTATTGACGCAAAATGCTCGCCTGTTTGTCGAATGAGCGCTCTTGATTTTGTAGCTATGAAGTCCAATGAAGTGCAACTGTATTCATCCCAACCCATCAAGCGTCTTTACAACTCTTTAAAGCTGCGGCAATTGCTGATGCCAAGAGGTTGATTGCTCATAAGCATAAGCGACTTGAAACAGTTGATCTTCTCGAAGTACCTTGCCAATAAGCTGCAAACCAATCGGTAGTCCATTGTTGTCAAAACCACACGGAACACTTATACCGGGTAAGCCCGCAAGGTTCACGGGAATCGTCATTAAGTCAAGTAGGTACATGCTTAAGGGATCGTCTTTTTCTCCCGCTTTGAAAGCAGTGGTAGGAACAGTCGGACAGGCTAACATATCGACTGTTTCAAAAGCTTTTTCAAAGTCTTGCTTAATTAAAGTGCGGACTTTCTGCGCTTTGAGATAGTAAGCATCGTAATAACCAGCAGAAAGAACATAAGTTCCGATCGCAATCCGGCGTTTGACTTCTGCACCAAAACCAGTGGAACGGGTACGAGTGTACATGGATAATAGATTATCTGCTTCTGGAGCGCGATAGCCATACTTAACACCATCATAACGAGCTAAGTTGGCCGATGCTTCTGAAGGAGCAATAATATAGTAACTGGGTACGCCATAGCGGAATCGGGGACAGGAAATGACATGAATTTCTGCTCCCAAAATTTGTAGTTGATCCAGCGCTTTGGTAACAGCTTGTTCAACTACAGAATCTAAGCCCTCTCCAAAGGTTTCTTTGATGACACCAATTCTCAGCTTTGATCTAGGTTTGAGATCTGGTTTTAAGTTGACAGTATAGTCGGGAATTTCAACTTTTAGCGAAGTGGAGTCTTTGGGATCGTAACCTGCGATCGCATTCAATAATATTGCGGCATCTTCGACAGAACGAGCAAATGGTCCAATTTGATCTAAAGATGAAGCAAAAGCCACCAAACCGTAACGGGAAACCAGTCCATAAGTCGGTTTTATTCCTACTGTACCGCAAAAAGATGCGGGTTGCCGAATCGAACCACCAGTATCGGAACCAAGAGCTACAGTACATTCTCCTCCTGCTACTGCCGAAGCCGAACCACCGGAAGAACCACCCGGTACTCGCGATAAATCCCAAGGATTAGCCGTGCGTTGGAAGGCTGAGGTTTCTGTGGAACCACCCATAGCAAACTCATCTAGATTCGTTTTACCCACTATGACTGCATCAGCATCTGCCAATTTTTGCGTCACCGTTGATTCATATGGTGGTATGAAGTTTTCTAGAATTCGAGAGGCACAGGTAGTGGGAATTCCCTGAGTACAGATATTGTCTTTGATGCCTATAGGAATTCCTGCTAAAATTCCAATCTCATCGCCTGCGGCAATTTTAGCATCCACAGTACGAGCCGATAATAAAGCGCGTTCAGCAGTCACGCACAAGAAACTGTGCAATTTTGGCTCTAGTGCTTGAATACGGTTTAAAGCGTCTTGGGTAATTTCAACAGCCGAACGTTCTTTTGTAACTAACTGTTTGTGCAACTCGCGGATGGATACCATGATTGCTTCCTTTATGACTCAAGTCATTGATTTTAGTACATGTTGACAATTCTGCCCAATGTGTATAAAGTCGCATCAACATTCGAGAGTGGTGGCGGCTTACGTTAAATTATTAAATACCGTAAGTAAGTTGCTCGTTATCATAGTTAAGGCTGGTCATGGGTCATGGGTGAAAACTAAGAAGTCACAATCCCCTTTTTCTCCATTTAACGATGCCCAATGACTACGCATCATATATATTGCGTCAAGCGACTTAGGTTATGTATTTCAACAAAGTGGGCAATGCTCACCCTAGCATATTGACAATTTTAGTAATCAAATAATTTGGGAAATTTTTGAGGTATATTATGGTAAAAATTATGACACGTAGAGCCTTAGCTACACAAAATGTTTATGACATTGGTGTGGAGCGCGACCATAATTTTGTGATTAAAAATGGCTTGATAGCTTCTAATTGTTTCAATAAATCCCATTCAACAGCGTATGGGTATGTAACATATCAAACTGCTTATTTGAAGGCGAACTATCCATTAGAATATATGGCGGCGCTGTTAACTGCACATAGTGGCGACACAGACAAGGTGCAGAAATATATCTCTACCTGTTTGAGTATGAATATTCAGATAGAGCCGCCTGATATTAATCGCTCTGGTGTGGACTTTACGCCATCAACAAACAAGATTTTGTTTGGATTATCAGCAGTTCGGAACGTCGGGCAAAATGCGATCGCCAGTATTTTATTGGTCAGAAATGAAGCAGGAGAGTTTAAATCACTCTCGGATTTTTGCGATCGCGTAGATTTGCGTGCTGTTAACCGCCGGACATTAGAAGCACTGATCCACTGTGGAGCTTTTGACAAACTCGAGTCTAATCGCCATCAGTTAATCCAAGATCTCGAGCTTGTGTATGATTGGGCTCAATCTCGCGCGAGAGATAGAGCCAGTGGTCAAGTGAGTCTGTTCGATTTACTAGGCGACGGATTTTTGAATAATAAAAGTACAGCTCAAAACATCTTTGAAGTTGCCCCCAAAGCTAAACCCATTTCTGACTACCCTCCACAGGAAAAGTTACGGATGGAGAAAGAACTGTTAGGCTTTTATGTATCAGACCATCCGTTAAAATCTCTACGCTCCTCAGCTAGAGTTCTGGCTCCGATTAACCTCTCGCAGCTTGGAGAACAAAGAGAGGAAATGACCCTTTGTGCAGTTGTCATGCTTAATGGAGTTAAAAAAGTCATGACTAAAAAGGGCGAGCCAATGGCAATTTTGCAGATAGAAGATTTAACCGCACAATTGGAAGCCGTCGTATTTCCTAAAATTTATGAGCGGATTCATTTACTGCTACAGGTTGATTCCAGGTTTATTCTTTGGGGCAAGGTAGATCGGCGAGACGATCAAACTCAATTGATTGTTGAAGATGCAGAGTCAGTAGAAACAGTACAAATGGTAATGGTAGAACTAAATCCCCTACAAGCAGCCACTATTGAAGAACAATATCGTTTGAGAACAATTTTGCAAGAGCAGTCTGGGGATAAAGAAAAAGCGAAAGTGCCAGTAATAGGAATTGTACAGGCAGGAAATTCTCGTCAACTTGTTCGTTTTGGTCGGCAATTTTGGGTACAAGATTCTAGAACAGCTGTTCAGGCCCTTCAAAGTGCTAACTTTTTCGCGCACATGCAACAGCTTACAGGTATTTAATATTATTCTCTTCCCGTTCTCGCCTTCTCCCTCTAGAAGTCTGTCTCCATAATTACTCATTGTCTTCCCAAATCATCAGTATATTAGCGTACACATTTCCGACTCTAATAGTTTTTTTTAGTCACTTCTGCGGATGATACATTCTCAAGAGAAATGGTATCTTTTTATGCTATAGGGTTATCTGTCAATACTGTTTGATTAAAGGTGAAAGGTCAAGAGGAAAAGGGTAAAAACTAATGTAAGCATACCATACTACATACGCTCCTCTGTTAACTATGAAGAGAATTTTGTAGTAAGTGAGACAAAATATCTAGCCGAGTCATATAGGCTGATAGTGAGTGAGAGCGCATGAGGCTTTCTACCGTATTAGGCGAGGAGAAATCTTCGCGGAAACAAAGCGGTAGCGTTGGAACGAACGTCAGCGAGCGCTCTTCTCACAAAAGAGTAACGCTTCCTTGGCGCGACGTTTCTAAATGTTCGCGTTGCGTCTCCTTCCTGTCTCCCTTTAGGAGAAGGCTTGATTACTGATGGCTAAATGCTTACAAATTAGTTTTTTCCTTCGCTCTTCATCCGTTATCCAAACCTTATTGGGTTTTGTGCGGCGAACAGGGGAAGGAGTAAAAGTTTGATGACCGCAGATGATTTAGGTCAATTTATTTTATACTGCAAAAAAATTCAACCGCAAACTCAGGAAGATATTCAAATATTTTTTGAGGGAGTTGTGAGGTTTCCTTATGAGAAGGAACTTTTACTACAAGCTTACTTATTCCTGAATATTAAATATATATTTCCTTCATGCACTGAATTACTTTTATTTGAAAAGTCACCAATTTCTGATTATACCGATCTAGGTAAGTGTGATTTCGTTTATCTTACATCATTCGGTAAGTTATTTATAATTGAGACTAAATTTATTGATACAGAAGCAAGAGGACCAACGGAAAGGAAAAGAAGAAATAAACATAGAAATAAAGTTTTTGAACAAGTCGAAGCTTTGAAAATCCGATTTAGTAAATATTGGAATATTCAACTCGAACAATTAGATGGTGGTGTATTTACAACAGATCCAGAAGTTGACTGGCGAGGAAATGATGTTAATGTAGTTACAAAATCAGTATCTATAGAGCAACTTGAGAAATGGCGGCAAAATTATCAAAGAAGAATTCAAGAATTAGGACCAAGAAGTCAGGAAAATTCTTTAAGATTACTAGGTGAACCACGGTTTAAGAAGAGTAATTTTCATTGTGGAGAAGATTAGTTCACCAATTCCTAGCTTGAAGCTATGGGATTACCACAAGGTCAAGCCGCCAAGGGCGGCAAGGCAGAAGGCAGAGGGCAGAGGGCAGCTATGTAATCCC
>JAQYWP010000606.1 GCA_029379285.1 Rhizonema sp. PD38 | reverse complement strand
ATTAAGTGGAGATGACACGGTAATTGATAAGTCTCATAGTGACCAACAATTAACATGGCTCGTGACTTCATACTGGAACATCTTGAACAAAAAGTGGGTTTGAAGGCACATAGTCAGATTCCTGTCAATGCGTAAGTCCTATAGATGTGTCGGGAGTGTTGATTGGTCTCCTAGTGATGGTTTTCTTCTGGCCAAACAAGCCAAGAGAGACTTTATCTAATCATCTGACGCAGATTCTGCGTGATACTGATCAAGAATTTCAAGCGATTGTCTCCAGTTACCTGCACTCTCGACGAGCAAGCACTCTCGACGAACAGCACCTCAAGCAGATGCGAACTCTCATCCAAGAAAGTCAAAGCCTTCTAAAAGATTTATCTTACGGGCTATACGGAGATTGGTTTACCCAAGATAACTGGAGCGAACTGATTGCTGCCCAACAGAGACTGGTGCGCTATTTATCCCAGATGAGGCAAACCTTTAGTTCTGACGGAGAAAATCGTCTGTGGGAGCAAAATTCCGCACTGTTAACCGATGTGGTTGAGCAAGTTTCTATTGTGTGTACGACGCTCATAAGTCTTGTCCCTTCTCGGAAAGCGAATCGACTTGAGTTCAATATGTCATCCTTATCCGAGGATATTGCAGCTATTAGGGAGCAAATTCGACAATTTAGAACAACTCAAGATTTCATGGCATTATCTACGTCAGACATCCTGAGATTTTATGCGTTTTTAGATGCTCTAACCAGCTTTACCGAGGAGTTGCAGCAATTAGGACTGCGTCTGCATACTCGCCAAATTCTGAACCGAAAACAGCGCCGAATCGGATTGAGTTTTCGGCTCCACCCCATACCAGGTGACACTGTTAAGAAACACCTCAAAGCTGCGCTGGCACTGGGAATTGTCTCAGCACTGGCTAAATATTTTTATTTGTTTGACATCAACCGATGGGGTCTGTTTATGGCTTTAGTGGCAATGGCTTTGATGCAACCTGTCTGGGGGATCACGATTAATACCGCTAGGACTATCACGATCAGCCTTGCTCTGACATTCTCCAGCTGTTATCTGCTGATTAAGACGTTGGGAAACAGTGCAGGAGCGATCGCTGTAGAGCTTTTTGCAGTAGCTTACTTCGGCTCGGTATTGAAACTGAATGCGGCGTATCAACTCAGTTCTCAAAATGCGCTTGCCCTAATGGTTTTACTTTCGCCTGCTAGTCCAACACTCTATGTAGATCTAGGGAATGTCTTCAAAAATTGTGTTGCCGGAGTTTGTCTAGCTTTAGGGATTTCTCGCCTGTTTTGGCCCGCTACTACTCCTCAAAAAATTGAACTTAGCATCCGCCAAACCTTCACTCAAATGGGGCAATTTTACCAAGCCCTAGCTGATAACTATTTGCAAGGTATTCCCACTGTCGAGGTGACATCATTACCTCAGTCCATTCAACAGTCGATTCAAAGTCAAGTTTCACTACAGGCTTTTACTGCCCTAGAGGTTGTTGACAACGTAATAGTTGCCCAAACGAATCAAAAGTGGAATTATCTCATCGGTTATGAAAAAAAAATATTGGATAATCTCCTGTCCTTACAGGATGCCATTAACGCTCACGACTCAGGCGACATTCCCCACATCTTGTTCCAAGAACTGCAAGAAGTTATCAGACTGACGGCTCAAGTATTCAAGGATTTAGGAGCGGCAGTGGGTTCTGAGCTTTCCCAGCAGGAGTTTTCCGAGTTGTCTGCGGCAGTTGATCTTGTCAGCCAGCGCCTCGAAAACCTAAGACATCAAGAGGAAAGCAGTCTGTTGCCGCTCGATACAATTGTTGCGTTTTCTAGTATTATATTACAAATAAGGGAAATTACCGAGAACTTGAATCAGATGGCTCAAGATTGGCATTCATCTTCTGTAATTTAGATCTAAATTTATATCTGCTGTTTAAAATCCTTGTAGATTATGTTGAAAAAGTGCTGAGGGAATTCGGACATAAAGATGTAATTGATTTTGCATAACTATTTATTCTCTTACTCAAATATGACTAAAGAACAAGACATCTCGACATCCCCTTTAGTTAAAGCGACTCAATCTGATATCAGTGAAAAAGACGGCAAGGTTGACACTAAAACTCAAGATAACGGGAATGGCTTTCGGAAAACACAACCACAGCAGCAAACTCCGCTCAAGAAACAGCCAGGTCCTCCGCGCAATAAGATCTCCTTTTACCTGAAAAGCTTGGCTCTAATTAGTCTGTTAGGAGGTCTCGGGTTTTGGGCTTTCTTCTGGCGGTTACCTATAAAATATGTGGGTCAAGGGGTCATTGTCGTCCCACTGAAAGCAGTGGCGTTGAGTTCCCGTTCTGCCGGACAGATAATGAATGTGTATGTCAAAGTTGGGGACAACGTCAAAAAAGGTCAGGTGGTAGCCAAGCTCGATTTACCACAATTACGCCAGCAAATTCAGCAGGTGGAGAATAACACTAAAGAACTGGAGTCTCAAAGAAAAATTGTTGTTGCAACCCAAAACCAGAAAACGACTAACGCGATTCAGCAAATTGAAAGGCAGCGTTTAACTCTGAATGCTAACCTCGTTGGACTCAAACAACTGGACAAGCTTTTAACAGCAAAGATAAAAAGCTATCAATCTTTGGTTCAACAAGGGGTAATTGCTCCGCTCAGTACTCAGGTTACTACTTTGTATTCCGCTATACAATCTAACCGCGTCCAAATCGCCAATATCTACCCCCAAGTTGCGGATCTGGTGGTTCAAGAACGGCAACTTGTACTTCAGGATCAGCAAGCTGACAACCAGCGAGACAATCAAATTGACGACCTCAAGCGCCAAAGAAAGGTGTTGGAAACTCAGTTGTTTCAAAATAGCAACGTGATCAGTCCATATACTGGCACAATTCTCGATTTGTCTATGACTGTCGGGCAGTATGTCGGTGCAGCAACTCGTCTGGGAACCATTGACCAACCGGAAGTTAAGCATCCACCGCTGAGGGCGATTACCTTTTTTACAGTGGGAGCAGCCAAACGAATCTTTACTGGAATGGAAATTGAAGTTACACCCAACATTGATTACCGACGACGCTATGGTGGTATTGTTAGTCGAGTGATTTTAGTGTCTAAGTTACCGTCCACACCCGAAGACATTTCCCGTACCACAGGTAACGACCAACTCTCAAAGCAGCTGGTGGCAGCGAGAGCAGTTATCCGAGTTGACTCTGTTCTCGAGCAAGACCCGAACACCTACACTGGGTTTAAGTGGACTATTTCTCGGGGACCTGGAATTCCCATCCGGCAAGGGACAACAACCCAAGTCTGGATTACTGTTGAGAACCGTACACCGATTGACTGGGTGATTCCAGGTGTGCGGAAACTGACTGGCATTTACTGACTCCATAAACTCTCAGAATCCCTAAGAAATCATCGCTTTCTTATCCTTAAAAAAATCAAGTATATATATATATAAATTATATGTCCAACATTTCTTGGATTGTTTGGATTGTTTTAGAATTCGTAATCCTGGGTATCCTCTTTTTGAGTGAACCGCCCGTGACTTGGTTTTGGTTGGTGCTGTTCATCGTGATTTTCTTTTACCTTGTAGAACGGATCTGGAGCGAACAGTAATTACAATTAACTTTTCAAAAAAGGTCTAACTTGGATGTCAGTTACCTCAGCAGTGCGAGGTAAACTAAGGGCGTTGATGACTGTAGCCGCGACGTCTTCTGGTTGTAGTAAGCGATCAGGATTGTATGCTTTACCCTCGATCTCACAAATCGCTGCCTGCATGGGACTAGCGGTACGTCCGAGAAACACGCTGACGACACGTACTTCTAGAGAATTGACTTCTGATCGCAAACTGTCTGCGATCGCCTTCAGTGCGTGTTTAGTAGCCGCGTACTGTCCGACACCTGCCTTAGCCGTTAACCCCGCACTTGAGTTAATGAAGACAATTTGTCCTTGACAAGATATCAGCATGGGGAGCAAAGCTTGTGTCAGAGCGTAGGGTGCGCGAACATTTGTGCGATACTGCCAATCCAATTCTTCCACTGAGGCAGTTTTGATCTCCCCTAAAGAAATAACACCTGCACTGTGGATAAGTAAGTTAACTTGTCCAAAATCTGTTTCTAAACGTGTCTTGAACTTCTGAATGTCTTCGTCTAGATCTAAATCTAACTGGTAGCATACAACTTGTGGAGATGTTTCTTCAGCAACTTTGGCGATCGCTAATAACCGATCTAACTTACGGCCTAAAAGGCAAAGTTTTGCACCAGATGCCGCCAGTTCCAAGGCGATCGCTTTGCCGATCCCACTGCTTGCTCCTGTCACAACGGCAACTTGATTTTTGAACACTGCCATGCTTTGTTGTAAATTGTTAGTTATGGGTTCAATGTTAATAGGAATTTAGCGCAATTATGGAAACAATTTTCTAGTTATTTCAAAGGTTCGTAGTTGTGTTAAGAGTGCGCTGAAGCGCAACTACGAACCTATTTTTTCTGTGACTAATAGCTAATAGCTACTTGTTCTTTTAACAGATCAAACTGTCGCAATGTATCTGCTGTTTTCTGAATCAAATCAAATTCTAAACCAGATTTTTCTGAAATATCCAGTAGTGTGTGATCACCATCAGATAAGTTTAAAATCCACAACATTGCCATCTCAGTTTTCTTTGTATCAGTCAATCCTCCAATCGCGCTATATAAACCTCTTTTGCCTAACTGTGGTTCACATTTAGGGTTTTGGTTGACATATTTTCGATTGTTCTCAATAATTTGTATAACTGACAAAATTTTGTTAAGTGAATCGGCCAGGGCTTGGGGTTGGACAAGATCTAGATTGTCGGCTGATGTATGATATTGAGTATATGTTCCGTGAGGCGATCGCATAAAACAACCTACAGGCAAATTAAATCCTGGTGAGCAAAACTGACGTTCGTCATACCCATAGGGAGAAAACTCCTGTATTTCATAATCTTGATTAGATTGCTTCAATACATGAATCACAGCCTTATCAATCTCCGCATCACCCCGACGGCTTTTTTTGTAGTGAGATTTGCCTGTATCCCCTAAACAAGTGAGAACTAAACCATGTTTGATTTTGTCAACATGAGTTTCGTTTTGCGCCAGCCAGGTAATAGAACCAATAGTTCCGGGAATAAAAATGAAACGGTAAGAGAATGAGGGAGAAATTTGGCTGAGATATTTAGCTAGGAATGTCGCCAAGGCAATTCCCGAAAGATTATCATTAGCAAGTGACGGATGGCAGGCGTGACACGAAATCAGAACCTCATCCTCTTTTTCTCCTTTGATGTAATACTCACCATACGTTAAATGACCATCTTCTAAGGAAGAATCAATAGACACTTCATACTCTTCATCTTTAAGTTCTAATAATTGATTGTGGCTCAGACAAAAACCCCAATTCTCTTTATAATATGAAGTTCTGTAAGGAACCCAATCAGGACGCTCAGGTAGTGTAAATAGATGTGCCTTCAAATCATCTAAAGGCATTTTTGTATGAATAGGAGTACTATAGTTCAATACATGAAGATTAGATTTATGAAAATCTACAATCTTTTCACCTGCCGAATTTTTAATATAAGCGTCTCTGATATTCCATTCTTTAGGAACAGTCCAATCAAACACTTGCGTTCCAGTTGGAACCTCATGAATGGCTAAAGGAATATACTGTTGCAGAATATGCAGTGTTTTCCGGATACCATCGC
>JAQYWP010000605.1 GCA_029379285.1 Rhizonema sp. PD38 | reverse complement strand
GTTATAATCAAACCTTAATAGATTATAAATAATGCACTTAGTTAAAATCTTTATTGTCCTCAAATATGTCAGCGAATCATGAATTGAATTCGTTATGAGTTGATTGCGCGTACAATAGTAAACATCCCAAACAGGTTTCTTCGCATAAAATGGTTCGTGCCATACGGCAAATGATGGAAAAGCTACTATTCTATTATCAAGATATTGTTTGACTCTTAAACCAAACTCTATATCATCTATTTTCATAAAGAATGGGAATGGCAAACCAATATTTTCTATCACTTCTTTTGAGAAAGAGAAAAACCAAAATGCTCCGTAATCTATACTCTCTTCAGATAAAAGTAAGTTAAGCGTCGAAGAACTTCTTAAGTCTAGATTCTGTTTGATAGAAGTAATTTCAAATGGATAATATTGCAGGTTTCCCGTTTTATCAAAATATTTATTATAAACTGCACCTGCTTCATACAGCATATGTTTTTTGTAGAAATCTAACATACTGCCAGATACAGACAAATCTTGCTTTGCATACTCATACAATGAAAAAAGCCTGTATATTACCTCACTATCTAACTCTATATCGTCATCCATAAAAAGAAAGTGAGTATAAATTCCCTCCTGCAACGCTTCAATCAATCCTTTCGTAAAACCCCCGGCACCACCTACATTACGATTAGAAATAAGCTTCACTTTATCTGATTCAAAATCACCTCTATTCAAAGTTTTTCCATTATCCACTACAAAAACTTTGAATTGCTTATCCTGTAACAAGCTATCTTGTAAAATAGCATTTACTGTATTTTTGACATAAACTTCTTTCTTAAAAGTACAAGTGACGATACCAAGTGACACATCTCTCTGCTTTTCTTGTTCGGTGACAACTAATCCTTCTGTAAACAAACCTTGCTCACTCAAACAAATTATTTCCAGATAAATTCGACCAGCCTCTTGATCCTGCTTAAGTTCTGGCAATGAAAACTTCACGTAATCAGATAATTGACATTGCTGAAATTTATGGGACAAAAGAAGCTCTTTTTTACCACCTTGATTAGATTCTCGGTAGATATTAATCTCAAATTCACCCTCAAGCTTAAGTAAATAGTAGAGTGATTGAAGAATGGTGTATTTTGTATAAAAATTTTCGTAAAATGAATTGAAGTATGTATCAAACGAAATCTTACTACCTTTATGCAGAACTACCTTGCGAGCGCCCGCATAAAAATCCGTAGATGACTGAGCAACCTTAAAATATAACTCAGAAGCTGCATCCGTCTGTGGAAACTGTATTCTACTAACTATATTCATAATTCCTACCTTTAATAGAGATGTGAATGTTATGTGTAACTAACTTCTGTTTATCTTCACCTGTGTATAGCTGCCTTTCATTCCCAAAACCCAACTACTTAACAGGAGTGCAAGTGTTGATGAACGTAATTCATGAAAGGTTGATAAACTGCTTGCGGAGAAAGCTTTTCTTTGACATACTCATAAGCCTGTGCCTCCATCCATTGACGTTTATCTAAATTAGTTAAAAGCATATGCACGGCAGCCGCAAAATCCTCAGGTGTATCTGCCACAAGAGTTGTTTTCCCAGCAATTTCACGCAATCCTTGAACACCGACACTAGTAGAAACACAAGCACGACTGTAAGACATTGCCTCCACAAGTTTAATTTTCAACCCACTACCGAACAGCAAGGGAACCAAACAAACTTCCGCAGCACTATATTCAGGTTGCAGATCCTCTACTCTTCCTAAAAAACGAACATTTGGAAAAGTTCCTTGAATAAAGTTACACACAGTACCGCATACATGGAGGCTGACATCAGGAATGAACTGTATAAGAAGTGGCCATACATTCTCTAGAAACCACTTAAGACCATAGTAGTTGTGATCTGTGGCACTACCAACGAACAAGCATCGTCCTGGGACTTGCTTGACGGTATGAGAATGAGATTCCACGGACAGAGGCAGACAAATGACTTCAGATTGCGGAACCATTTCCTGAAAAAGGTGAGCATCTTCTTCCTGAATTGCTAACAGGACTTGAGCTTTAGACAAATCCTGAGTTTCCCGTTCCCGACTCCAGTCTGACTCAAAAGAAACAAGTCCTAATTCTTTTAACTCAGCAGATCTTTGATGACGGACATCGTGGGTAAGTATGACTTTTAATGCTGTCTTATCTAAGAAAGAGGAGTCCAAAACACTACCCAAAAAAGCGTAGTTAGCGATCGCGACATCTGGCTTGAATTTAACAAACCGTGAGTTGGCAAACGCGACTTCGTCCGGTGTTAGTGGAACATCCCAAAGTTGAGAATTTTTCAGATACTTAGGCGGTTCCTGTCGCTGATCCCTCCGGGAACGATAAATATTTTTCAACGATGTTGGCAAGCGATCGTAAGCTGGTCGTAGCGTCTCAATCAGCAAATCTGAAAATGAGTTAAATCGTACCAGAACACGACCTATCCTCAAGTTATTCTTAGCCGATACCTGAGCAAGTGCTAGTAATGTAGACGGAATAATGTACCAAGGAAATTTCCCGTTAGGTGAGGAATCAAGGAGTACGTACTCAATTTCACAACCAACTTGCTGCAAGTAGCGCATAAAATCCAGAAGATACGTAGCGTTACCGCTTGTATTCTCAGCCAGAATGTTCCGGCTCACAATCTGAACTTTGACAAATTTGCTCATATGACTTTATCAAGATGTAGGACTCACCAATTCAGGTGAACTAGATAATAATTCAGCCACCACTTCTAGATAAGCAGTGCCGTACTGTCGATCTGGTTCAAGATAGTTACCCTCAGCCCACTCATTCCAAGATTTTATAAAGATTAATCTTTCTTCTGGCTTATGATTGGAGACTAATGCAAGTCCATTTCTCAATTGACTTCTAAAAAGTTCGGGAGTTGAATTTTGAAAGACAAGTCCATTTGCACCGCTTCGTGGTGTGTTATCCCAATTTGGAATCACGCAAGGGAAAAACTTTTTGTCTGGAGGGGCTTGAGGGAAAGCATATTGAACGATCTGACGGTAGTCATATGTTCTGGGAATAGAAAAGGTGTCTCGCAAAAACTCCCTAAAGTTTTTTCTCGTAATTTTATAGCAAACTTTGTCAGCAAGACTTCGAGGGATGCGACCTAAAATATCTCCAGGAATATGCAGAGTGAAAGCATCAAATCCTTCTCTTTCGTACTCCCAAAGTTCGCTTCCTGCTATACCTATAAAATAAATACCAGAAAGTCCGACTTCCAAGGCTAGTTCACGCCAGCAATCAGTAAACTCCTTGGCATCTGGCAATTTATCTGGTCTGAACACGACAAAGATCGGTTTACCATCTATTTTGATACACCGCTCATCTGTAAAAGCAGGGAGTAAACTGTAAAAGTGAGCTTTATAATCTTCTGTACCTGGATAAGTTTGCTCTATCAAAATCTTGTTTGGGCTACCGTGCCATATTCCCGTCCATGTCTCGTTTGCCCATCCTAGGCAAAAGGGAAAATTGGGCTGCTTCGACTTAAGAACTTCGTTAAAAGGTCTTTCCAAGATACGTCTACCGTTACCAAACCAATAATGCCAGTAACAGAATCCTTCAATACCATACGCACGCGCTATTTCTGCTTGATGAATGCGGGTTTCTGGCACTCGGAGATCATAGAATCCTAAATCTGCAGGTAAGTGAGGTTGATAGTGCCCTCGAAACAAAGGTTTCGCTTTGGTAACGTTAGTCCACTCTGTAAAACCTTTACCCCACCACTCATTATTTTCTGGAATTGGGTGATATTGCGGAAGATAAAAAGCAATGAGACGAGTTTCCATAGTTAATTGTTAATTGTTAGTTGTTGGTAAAAGCGGGTTTAATAAAAGTCTTTTTCGGCTGACAAGTTATCTAGATAGAAACCGCCTGTACAGTTGTTTGTGCCGTTGTCGGCAAAAAAATTCTTTTGCCTCTAGTCTCTTGGAGATATTGCTCAAGTTGATCGATAGCTTTCTCTAGACTCCATTTTTCTAAAACATAGCTTCTTGCCTGCTTACCTATTCGATGGGCTAATTCGCGATCGCAAAGCAATCTTGAAATTGCCTCACCGATTTCTACGGGATTATTATTGTTAATTAAAAAACCGTTAATGCCATCCTTGATGGTCTCTCTGACTCCACCTTCGGCGATCGCCACCACAGGAGTTTCACAGGCATTAGCTTCCAGGGGTGCCAAACCAAAGGGTTCTAATACTGGCGTGTAAATCATTACCGAAGCTTGGTTAAGTAGATTGACCACCTCCGAATCAGAAATATTAACTTTAGGGACAAAATCCACCTCTAGAGAGAGTGCAAGTTGAGTAATTTGATGCTTATAACTTGCTTCTGAAAAGTTGCCAATCCAAATTAAAGAAGGTCTTCGATCTTTCTCTATTGTGGCAATAGCTTGAACTGCTCGTTCCAGACCTTTTCCTATATAAATCGATCCCAACCCAACAACCATATTCTCCCGTGGTAAATTCAACGGTTTGAATATGTCGCTATCAATTCCCAAATAACAAACCTTTGAGTCTAAGCCATAAGTCCTGCGAACACTTTCACGACTGAAAAGAGAATTGACAAGAATTAAATCGAAGGCTTGGATATTGTGTAACTCTTCACGAGCTTGCACTCGGATTCCCTGGACTTCAATCAGGTTGTTTAAAAACGCCTGTAAATATTTAGGTGAAGACCACCAAGCTTTGATTGAAGGTAAAGCTAACCAAGGTAATTGCGGCATGGCTTCATACAACCATCGATTAGGTTCTCCTAAATAAATAACTTTTGGTATATTGACATATCGACCAATTGCTGGTGTCCGAAAAAAACAGCAGGAATTTGCAAAAAGTATATCAAAATCACCACGATTAATTTCATCAGCACACTGTTGACAGTGTTGCTCCAGCGCCCGAATTCTATCAACAATTCTTTGATAGGGACTCAAAATGTTGCCCACCAAACCCGACTTTTCTACAGGTTGATCAAGTGGGACTATATTTTCTTTAATAATATTGCTTAGAGACAAATAAGTTCGATCTGCTGTTGGCGGACACCAAGATTCCAAGGTATGACCGCGCTCTAACAAACCGAGGACATGATAATATAAAGCTCTTTTGCCGCCTCCACTGGGTAAGTTATGCCAAATTGCAATTCTCATAATTTCGATTTTTGTACCTGATATTTAGGTATATAAAGCAGTTTTGTAGGCAGCGATCGTTGAAGAAGCGCATTTTTCCCAACTAAATTTTTTTGCCTGTTCTAGAGATTTATCAGCCAGAGACTGACGTAAAGAGAGATTGCTATAAAGCTCAAACATACTGTGACACAGTGCATCAACATCTGTGGGAGCAACCATAATCCCAGCATCACCAACAACCTCAGGTAAAGAGGAAGTGTTGGAGGTGATAACAGGAACACCACATTGCATAGCTTCTAAAGGTGGTAAACCGAAGCCCTCGTAAAATGAGGGATAAACAAAAGCAAGCGCACCACTGTAGAGTGGCGCTAAATCTTCATCAGCAACATAGCCTGTAACAATAATTTTGTCTTTCAAGTTATGATTGCTGGAAATTTCTGCAAAAATTTTCTCGTAGCTCCAACCTTTTGCTCCAGCTAATACCAGATATAAATCTTTAATATTTTGTTGTTCAACTAGTTTGACAAAACATCGGATTGTCTGACCAACATTTTTTCTAGGTTCTAGTGTACCT
>JAQYWP010000060.1 GCA_029379285.1 Rhizonema sp. PD38 | reverse complement strand
CAACACATGAGCGTATTTTCTTGGAAGTGGGGCCAGGGCGGACGTTAAGCACTTTTGTAAAACAGCACCGGACAGAAGAATTGGCGGTGCTAACATCGCTACGCCATCCACAGGAGCAACAGTCAGATGTAGCATTTTTACTCAACACTTTGGGTCGGCTGTGGCTTTTCGGTGTTAAAATCGATTGGTCAAGTTTTTACACGCATGAACGGCGTCATCGTCTTCCTGTACCAACGTATCCATTTGAGCGTCAGCGTTATTGGATTGAAGCAAACCCTGAAGCAGCCCTAGCAGAACCATTACACAAAAAGCCAAATATTGCCGACTGGTTTTACATTCCTTCCTGGAAACGCTCCACGCTGCCTGTACAGGGGCGATATATGGTGTCAAAATCAGAACAAAAATTGTGCTGGTTGGTCTTTCTTGATACTGTTGAGGTAGGTTCACAAATTGTCAAACGACTCGAACTTGAGGGTCATAATGTCATTACTGTAACGGTGGGAGAGCAGTTTACCAAGCTGAGCGAATGTCCTACGGACAGAGTGTGCCAACGTGCTTACGCAATTAATCCACAAGCTAGGGATGACTATGAAGCCTTACTCAAGGAACTGAGCGCATTGGATTTGATCCCAAGTGCGATCGCCCATTTGTGGAGTCTGACGCCAAACGCGCCGGAAGAATCACCGCATCAGTTCTTTGATGAATGTCAAAATTTAGGTTTCTATAGTCTACTTTTCCTAGCACAGGCGTTGGGAAAACAGGAAATTATTAATTCCCTCCAAATTCTAGTAGTAACTAACAATGTGCAGGAAGTAAATGGCGATGAAAATTTGTGCCCCGAAAAGGCAACTGTCTTGGGAATATGTAAGGTTATTCCACAAGAGTACAGTAACATCACCTGCCGTAGTATTGATGTTGTCATTCCTAAATCACGAGCTTCCCAGAAAAATCAACTAATAGACCAACTCCTAGTAGAATTTACTCATAATGCTTCTGAGAACGTGGTTGCCTACCGTAGCAAGCATCGATGGGTACAAACTTTTGATCCAGTGCAACTGGAGAAACCAGAGTCGGGAACAATTCCCTTAAGATTTGGAGGAGTGTACCTAATTACTGGTGGACTTGGAGGCATTGGCTTAGTACTGGCAGAATATTTAGCCCAAACTCTTAGTGCCAAACTGATTCTCACAGGGCGTTCAGGTCTTCCCCCAGAAAAAAAATGGTCTCAATGGCTGGCAACTCATGATGATAACGATGATATTAGCCGCAAAATCAAGAAAGTGCAGGCATTAAAAGCATTAGGTGCTGAGGTTCTGATAGAGAGCGCTGATGTTGCCCATGAAGAACAAATGCAGGCAGTGATAACTCAGGCATCAAACTGCTTTGGTCAAATTCATGGTGTCATTCATGCAGCAGGAATTGGAGGTGGTGGTTTAATTCAATTTCAGACACCAGAAAAGATAGCCACTGTCTTTGCATCCAAAATAAAAGGAACACAAGTTCTTGATATTCTTTTCAAAGATGTTCAACTCGATTTTCTAGTATTGTGTTCATCACACATATCAGTCTTAGCAGGAGCTGGGCGAGTAGACTATTGTGCAGCAAATGCTTTTCTTGATGCTTTTGCTCACTATAATACTTATAGGTACAAATCATTTACTGTATCTATTAACTGGGGGAATTGGCTAGAGGTGGGTATGTCAGTAGGCGAAGCGTTGCGACATCATCTCAATCCTCAAGAAGTCTTAAAGAACGCAATGTCTTCCAAAGAAGGTATAGATGCCTTTAGCCGCATTCTGTGTAGAACACTACCACAGATAGTAGTGTCGCCGGAGAATTTCCATGCCTGGATTGAGCAGAGTCGTGCTAATTCTACATCCAAAGCACTAAATGCTTTGGAAAAAATAGAAAAGGCTCGTCCATCCAAACCAATACACCCACGACCTCAACTAAGCAATGTTTATATAGCTCCCAAAAGTGGGGTAGAGCAAATTTTTGCTAATATCTGGCAAGAATTGCTTAGTATTGAACAGGTGGGTATTTATGATAACTTTTTTGATTTAGGAGGGGATTCCCTCGTTGGCATTCAGGTTAATGCCAGAGCTTATAAAGCAGGCTTTCGGATTACCCCTCAGCAAATATTTGAGTACCAAACAATTGCTGAATTGGCAGTAGTAGCGATCACAAGCCCAGTCACACAAGGTGAACAGGGGTTAGTCACTGGTTTGCTACCCCTAACACCCATCCAACACTGGTTCAATGAACAGAATCAGCCCCAAGCTCACCATTGGAACCAGTCAGTTCTACTAGAGGTGTTACAAGTCCTTGATCCAGCATTGTTAGAGAAGGCATTCTGGCAAATACTCATGCACCACGATGCACTTCGCTTGAGGTTTATACACTCTGACTCTGGTTTAAGGCAGGTCAATGCTAGTCCCGAAGCGGCAATACCGTTTACATACATAGATTTGTCAGGATTGTCAAGAGAGATTCAAAAACTTGCTATTGAGGCAACAGCTGCGGAAATACAAGCTAGCTTGAACCTATCAGCTGGACCAATTGTCCGGTTTGCCCTCTTTGATCTAGGTGTTACCTCCTCAAACCGCTTGCTTATCGTCATCCACCACTTGGCGGTAGATTTTGGCTCTTGGCGAATCTTGTTAGAAGATCTCCAAACTGCTTATCAGCAACTTAGTCAGGATCAGGCAATTCAGCTTCCACAGAAGACAACATCCTTTAAACAGTGGTCTTTTCAACTAAAGGAGTACACTCACTCAACCAAGCTACAGAAACAGCTAGATTACTGGCTGAGCGAATTTCACAAACAAGTTTCCTGCCTACTGATGGATTATCCTAAAGGCATTAACACTGTAGCATCAGTTCAAACAGTATCAGTAGCAATGAATGCAGAAGAGACTCAAGCGTTGCTACAGGAGATTCCATCGGTATATCGAACCAATACACAAGAGGTTCTGCTTACTGCTCTTGCACAGACTTTTGCACAATGGACAGGCGTAAACTCGCTGCTGGTTAATCTTGAAGGAAATGGGCGGGAGGCAACTATCGAGAATGTGGATCTATCGCGGACGGTAGGTTGGTTCACTACTATCTATCCTGTACTTCTAAATTTAGAAAACGCTAACAATCCAGGCGATGCACTGAAAGTTGTTAAGGAGCAACTTCGTCGCATTTCTAATGAAGGTATTGATTATGGAGTACTACATTACCTGGGTGAAGATGCAAGAATTACTGAGAAAATTCGGTCACGTCCCCAAGCAGAGGTGATTTTCCTCTACCTTGGTCAGTTTGGTAAAAGCTTGTCTCAGTCAAGTTTGTTCAAACCGACTAGAGAATTCAGTGGACCAGATCGCAATCCACAAGGAATTCGTTCTCATCTGTTAGAGGTTACTGGGTTAATGACTGAAGGTCAGTTAGTACTGTCATGGAAATACAGTTCTAATGTGCATCGACGTGAGACAATAGAGAAACTATCTCATAATTTTGTAAAAGCGTTAAGATCTCTCATCATCCACTGTCAGTCTCCCGAAGCAGGAGGTTATACGCCTTCAGACTTTTTGGCAGCAAAGATAGATCAAGAAAATTTGCGTAAATTGCTCGCTCAGGCTGCTCAATCAGATGGGGGGAATTCTCAATGAAACAAGAAAATATTGAAGATATATACGAACTTTCACCGATGCAGCAGGGTATGCTTTTTCACACGCTGACTGCACCAAATTCCGGAGTGTATTTCCAACAAATTTGCTACTTATTGCAAACTCAGCTTAACGTCTCAGCCTTCAAGAAAGCTTGGCTACGAGTTGTGGAACGACACTCAATTTTGCGTACTTCCTTCTATTGGAAAGGTCTTGATAAACCGTATCAAGTGGTGTATCGGCAAGTAGACTTGCCTTGGGAATTCCTAGACTGGCGGAAACTATCTTTACAGGAGCAACAAAGGCAGCTGGAAGCTTTCTTAAAAGCGGATCGCGAACGTGGCTTTGAACTTTCCCAGGCTCCACTAATGCGCTTAATATTGATTCGGGTGGCTGAGGATACTTATCAATTTGTGCATAGCCATCACCATATAATAATAGATGGGATGTCTTGGTCTCAGTTGTTGAAAGAATTCAACAGCTTCTATAATGCCTTTTGCCAAGGTGATGATTTACATTTAGAACAACCCTATCCTTACAGAGATTACATTGCTTGGTTACAGCAGCAAGACCTATCTAAAGCTGAGGCATTCTGGCGGCAGATCCTTGAAGGATTTACAGTGCCAACACCATTAGTGGTAGATAAGGCTGCGGGCAGTTACTCCAGCCAAGACGAAGACTATGATCGGCAACACACCCAGCTGTCAGCGACATTTTCAGATGCCCTGAAATCTTTTGCACGAAAGCATCAGCTGACTTTGAACATCCTGCTAAAGGGGGCTTGGGCGCTGCTTTTAAGCCGCTATAGCACTGAGTCAGATATCGTTTTTGGAGCTACGTCTTCTGGTAGACCCGCAGCACTTGCGGAGGCAGAGTCTATGGTGGGACTCTTTATCAACACACTGCCGTTGCGAGTACGAGTGCATCATGATGATTTCCTCCTGCCTTGGCTGAAAAAGCTTCAAGCCCAAGAAGTTCAGATACGTCAGTACGAGTACAGTTCGCTGATACAGATCCAACAATGGAGTGAAATTCCCCGTGATCAACCACTATTCGATAGCCTTTTAGTTTTTAATAACTATCTAGTAGATTCTACTCAAAACAAGCTAGCTCAAAACATGGGGATCAGCAAATATTTGTCATTTGAAAAGACGAACTATCCCCTCACTGTGATAGTAGCTACTAGTTCAGAGTTAAGTATAACTATTGCATATAATACCCATCGCTTCGACAGATCTATTATTAGTCGAATGTTGGGACATTTAGAGACCTTGCTGGAAGCTATTGTTGCTAACCCCGCTTGGCGACTTCGGGACTTGCCGTTGCTTACTGCACAAGAAAGTCAACAGTTATTGATAGAGTGGAATGATACTCAGGTTAAATATCCACGACAGCAATGCATCCATCAGTTGTTTGAAGCTCAAGTTGAGCTAACACCGGATGCTGTAGCTGTAGTTTTTGAAGACCAACAGTTAAGCTACTGTGAACTAAATGCAAGAGCCAATCAACTGGCGCACCACCTGCACTCTCTGGGGGTGAAACCAGAAGTGCCAGTGGGAATTTGCGTGGAGCGAAGCTCCTTCGGAACCGCTGCGCTAACGCTCCACATGGTGATTGGACTTTTGGGCATCCTTAAAGCGGGTGGAGCTTATGTACCCCTTAATCCAGCATATCCCCCAGAAAGATTAGCCTTCATATTACAAGACGCTCAGGTACCAGTGTTGTTGACTCAACAGCACCTTATGGAGAATTTGCCAGAATCTCAAACAAGGACTATTTGCCTAGACACAGATTGGGGAAATATTGCTAAAGAAAGCCAACACAATTTCATAAGTGATTGTACAACTGATAACCTGGCTTATATCATCTACACCTCTGGCTCAACAGGTCAACCCAAGGGTGTGTTGGTAAATCACGCTAATGTTGTTCGTCTATTGGCAGCAACACAGCCCTGGTTTAACTTTAACCAACAGGATGTCTTTTCACTGTTCCACTCAATTGCTTTTGATTTCTCAGTTTGGGAACTTTGGGGGGCATTATTATATGGTGGGCGTTTGGTGATTATACCATACTGGCTGAGTCGTTCACCACAAGAGTTCTACAAATTTTTGTTAACGCAGCAAGTGACAGTACTCAACCAGACGCCTTCAGCTTTTCGACAACTCATACAAGCAGAGGAATTGTTGGGAGGTGCCCAACAGTTGAACCTGCGACTGGTGATTTTTGGTGGAGAAGCGCTGGAACTTCAGAGCTTGAAACCGTGGTTCGAGCGCCACGGTGACCAGTATCCCCAATTAGTCAATATGTACGGTATCACAGAAACGACTGTGCATGTTACCTACAAACCACTGACAGTGGCAGATTTAAACCTTGGTTTAGGAAGTGTTATCGGTCGTCCTATTCCCGACTTGCAAGTTTACGTGTTAGATCAACATCAGCAGCCACTGCCTATCGGAGTTCCGGGTGAGATGTACATTGGTGGCGCAGGTTTAGCCCGAGGATATCTTAACCGTCCCGATTTAACTTGCCAGAAGTTTATTCCCAACCCTTTTAGCTCCGAACCGAATGCACGCCTTTATCGATCTGGTGACTTAGGGCGTTACTTGCCTAATGGAGATATCGAATACCTAGGACGTATTGACTACCAAGTGAAGATTCGCGGCTTCCGCATTGAACTTGGAGAAATTGAGACGGTGCTAGCTCAACACCCAGCGATACGAGAGACTGTGGTGCTGGCGCGGGAGACTCATTCTGGTGATAAGCAGTTGGTAGCTTATGTTGTCAAGAGCAAAGAGCGGACACTTACGACTAGTACACTGCGGAACTTCTTGAGGGAGAAGTTGCCTGAATATATGCTACCAGTGGTCTTCGTGTTCTTGGATATCCTGCCCTTAACGCCCAATGGTAAAGTAAACCGCCAAGCACTGCCAAATCCCGACACAACTAGACCGGAATTGGATGAAGCTTTTGTAGCACCTCGTACTTCAGAAGAGAAAGTATTAGCCGAAATCTGGAATCAGATTCTCGGTCTCAAACAGGTCGGCATTTACGACAACTTCTTTGCATTAGGAGGGGACTCTATCCGCAGTATTCAAGTTCAATCCCAGGCTCAAGAACGAGGTTTGTGCTTTTCACTCCAGCAGTTGTTCAAACATCAGACGATTCATGAACTGGTTCAAAACTTAACAGAAAGCACTACAATCACAGAGCGAGTTCAAGCGTTCAGCCTTATTTGTGAACAAGATCGTCTGAAACTACCTCCTCACATAGAAGATGCTTATCCCCTTACCAAACTTCAGATGGGGATGGTCTTCCATAGTGAATACAGTCCGGAAAATGCCATCTACCACGACATCTTTAGCTTTCACCTCCAAGCACCTCTTGACCTTCAGCTCTTATCGGCAGTCATCAACCAATTGGTCGTTTGTCATCCTATTCTACGCACCTCATTCAACATTACTAGTTTCAGTGAGCCACTGCAACTAGTTCATCAATCAGTGGACATACCCTTACAGGTGGAAGATCTTCGCTCTCTCTGTGTTGATCAGCAACAAGAGGCAGTGACTGCTTGGATAGAATCTGAAAAGACACACAACTTCGACTGGGCAAATGCACCCCTGTTGCGCTTTCAAATTCATTACCGCAGTGAAGAGACGTTTCAGTTTACTGTGAGCTTTCATCATGCGATTCTCGACGGCTGGAGTGTGGCTTCCATGCTCACTGAACTGTTTATGCAATATTTTTCCTTGCTAAATAAAGAAGCTGATTTGCTTCCTTCATCCCCAGCAGTTAACTTTAAAGACTTTGTTGCTTTAGAGCAAGAAGCGATTACATCGGATACTCAAAAACACTACTGGACTGAGAAGTTGAGCGACAGCTCCTTAGCGATGTTACCTCGTTGGCCATTTGCAAACCACAGAAATTCTGTCCAACAAGTTGGCTTATATGAAGTGCCACTTTCAATAGAAGTTTCTCAAAGTCTTTTGCAACTAGCGAAATCCTTGAAAGTTTCTCTCAAAAGTGTGCTACTAGCTGCTCATATGCGGATATTAAGCCTGCTAACTGGTCAATCGGATATTGTAACAGGATTGGTATCTCATGGGCGACCTGAAGGAACTGATGGAGAACGAGTGCTAGGATTGTTCCTCAACTCTCTACCTTTTCGTTTGCAATGCAAGGGAGGCACCTGGATAGATTTGGTGAGGAATACCTTTGAAAATGAGCAAGAGTTACTACCATTTCGACGGTATCCAATGGCCGACTTGCAGCGAGTCCTAGGTAGACAGTCTTTGTTTGAAACAGCATTTAACTTTGTCCACTTTCATGTTTATCAAAATGCGCTCAACCTCAAAGGCGTTCAAGTTTTAGACACAAAGACTTTCGAGAAAACAAACTTTACTCTTACTGCTCAATTCAGCCAAGATCCTTCCTCATCTCAAGTTCACTTTTCCCTTAACTATGATCTCATAGCATTGTGTGAGGAACAAATTAAACAAATTGGTGATTATTACACCAAAACTCTCACAGCGATCGCTAGTCAACCAGAAGAACGCTACGAATCTTACTGTCTGCTTTCTCAACAGGAGCAGTATCAGCTACTCGTAGAGTGGACCAAAACTAAGACTGATTATCCGATAAATCAATGTATCCATCAGCTATTTGAAGCTCAAGTTCAGCAAACCCCTGATGTTGTGGCGGTGGTGTTTGAATCGGAGCAACTAACTTACAGCTCGCTGAATCGTCGAGCTAATCAACTAGCACAACACTTACAGACACTAGGTGTGGAGCCAGAAGTGTTAGTAGGAATTTGTGTGGAGCGATCGCTCTCTATGATCATCGGGTTGTTAGGCATCCTCAAAGCAGGTGGCGCTTATATACCCTTAGACCCCACTTATCCCCAAGAGCGGTTAGCTTTGATACTAGAAGATGCCCAAGTCTCAGTGCTGTTGACTGAGGCGTGCTTGATGGAGGTAATGCTCCAACACACAACCAAAGTCATTTGTTTGGATACTGATTGGCAAACGATTACCCAACAAAGCCAGGAAAATTTACTCACACAGGTGAGTGCTAATAACCTAGCATATGTCATCTATACCTCTGGCTCAACTGGTAAACCAAAAGGTGTACAAATTCCCCACAGCGCTTTAAGCAACTTCTTGCACACTATGCGGCAAACACCAGGGCTGACTAAGCAAGATACCTTATTAGCAGTTACCACCTATTCCTTCGATATCGCTGCATTAGAACTTTTCCTTCCCATGATAGTTGGTGCAAGCCTAGTATTCGTCAGCCGGGAAATTGCCTTGGACGGAGTGCAATTGTCAACAAAACTGACTGATTCAAATGCTACAGTCATGCAAGCGACTCCAGCAACATGGCAGCTACTTTTAGCAACAGGTTGGAGTGGTAATCATCAATTGAAAATTCTCTGTGGTGGAGAAGCCTTACCTGGACACTTAGCTAGTCAATTACTCAGTCGGTGTGACTCGCTGTGGAATATGTACGGTCCTACAGAAACTACAATTTGGTCAGCAGCTTATCTGGTAGAAACTGATAATAACAGCATTGTGCCAATTGGTTACCCGATTGCTAACACACAATTTTATATCTTAGACCAATACGGTCAATTAGTTCCTGTTGGAGTACCAGGAGAACTGCACATAGGTGGGGATGGACTAGCGCGTGGTTATTTAAACCGCCCTGAACTGACAGCAGAAAAATTCATCCCCAATCTCTTTAGTGAACAATCGGCGACACGTTTATACACAACAGGAGATTTAGCACGCTATCTACCGAATGGAGAAATAGAGTACATTGGTCGGATCGACAATCAGATAAAAATTCGTGGTTTCCGCATCGAACTTGGAGAAATTGAAGCAGCCATCAGCCAACATCCTAAAGTCCGAGAAACTGTAGTTGTCGTTCACTCAGATTCATCAAATTCTCAACAAATAGTTGCTTATGTTATCTTTCAAAAAGAGCAAACACTTACAATAACTCAACTGCGGGATTTTCTAGAGTCGAAGTTGCCAAACTACATGGTGCCAGCAACTTTTGTCATCTTAGAGGCAATACCGCTAACATCTAATGGTAAAGTAAATCGCAAAGCATTGCCTGCACCCGATGCAACACAGCTATTATCCGAATCAAATTTTACTGCACCTTCCACACCAATAGAGCAAATGCTAGCAGGAATCTGGGCAGAAGTGCTTAGTCTTGAAAAAGTAGGCATTCACAATAACTTTTTCGAGTTGGGAGGACATTCCTTGCTAGCAACTCGTGTGATTTCCCAAGTGCGGCAAATTTTTCAACAAGAACTGCCTTTACGTTGCTTATTTGAACAACCAACAATAACCGGACTAGCCAGAGAAATTGAAAAAGTCACTAATGACGGCTTGGGAGTTGAAACAATTACCATCGAGCGGATTTCCCGCTCACAAGAGTTACCTCTATCATTTGCCCAACAACGATTATGGTTCCTTTCTCAGTTAGAACCAAACAGCCCCTTCTACAATATTCCTGCTGCTGTTCGCCTAGAAGGACAATTGAATCTAAGCGCACTACAACAAAGTTTCAACGAGATTCTACGCCGCCACGAAGCATTGCGAACTAATTTCCAGGCTTTAGTTGGGCAACCCGTAGCAATCATCTCATCAGTCACATCACTACCGTTACCCATAATTGACATCAGTGAATTAGCTTCAAATCAACAACAAGCCTCAGTCAGAAAACTGATAGATAAAGAAGCTCAACGATCTTTTAACCTCAACAGTGACTTGCTGCTACGAGTCAAACTACTGCGCCTTAAAGAACAGGAGCACATAGTACTACTAACAATGCACCATATTACCTCTGACGGTTGGTCAACAAGCGTGCTGGTGCGTGAATTGGCAACACTTTATCAAGCCTTTTACGAGCAGCAATCGTCACCGTTAGCTGAACTGCCAATCCAATATGTAGACTTTGCAGCTTGGCAGCGGCAATGGCTACAAACTGAGATACTACAATTCCAGATAGCTTACTGGAAAAAGCAGTTAGAGGGCGCACCAACAGTACTGGAGTTACCCACTGACTACCCACGACTGGCCACCGTTCAAACATTTCGGGGTGCTACCCATTTATTCGAGCTATCTGTTGAGCTATCACAAGCCATCAACAAATTGAGTCAACAGGAGGGATGCACCTTATTTATGACCCTGCTGGCTGCTTTTGCGATTTTACTCTCGTGCTACAGTGGTCAAGAAGATATTGTCGTCGGCTCTCCCATTGCCAATCGTAACCGCGTCGAACTTGAAGGACTGATTGGGCTATTCCTTAATACATTAGCATTGCGTACAGATCTGTCAGGCGATCCTACCTTTCTGGAGTTACTCACAAGGGTACGCCAGGTAACCTTAGGAGCTTATTCTCACAAGGATCTGCCGTTTGAAAAGTTAGTACAGGAATTGGGACCAAAGCGGAACCTCCGTTATAGTCCATTGTTTCAAGTATGGTTCACCCTTCAGAATGTACCGATGACAAAGCTGGAGCTTCCTGGACTGACTCTGAGCTTACTTGAGACTGACAACACAACAGTACAATTTGATCTAGAACTTTTCCTTTCAGAGGGAGTGGACGGTCTCTCTGCTTGCTTTAAGTACAACACAGACTTGTTTAATGCTACAACGATCGCTCAAATGGCGAATCATTTTGAAATATTGTTACTAAACATTGTTGAGCAGCCGAGTGTCAGGCTAAAGGCATTGGGAGAAAAACTCACCGAGGCAGACAGGCAACAGGCTCTCTTAAAAGCAAAAGATTTCAAAAAAGCGGATCTCCAAATGTTAAAGAACATCAAGCGGAATAAGAACAGTTCATCAAAATTGTGAAGGGGAGTATGTGCAATGAACGATCCAAAACTTGAAATAGTCAGTCTTCCAAAGTTAGGATATGTCAAACGTAAAGGTATCACCGTCTCTCAAGAAGGACCAATTAAGGTAGGGTGCTTACCATGCGGAAAGTCTATTCCCCAGGTAGTCCAACCCGCTATCGATGGTGTCAATTTAGTGGATTGGGCGTCAAGCAACCGGGATTTTATTGAGACGCTGTTGTTGAAACACAGAGCAATACTTTTCCGGAATTTCAATGTGAAGAAAATAGCTGAGTTTGAGCAGTTTGTCAAGGCAACTTCCAATGGAGAGTTGTTGGAGTATCGCGATCGCTCCACGCCACGCACAACGCAAGGCAACCGGATTTACACATCAACAGTTCATCCGGCAGATCAGCAGATCAATCTCCATAACGAAGGAACCTATTGGCTAAAATGGCCTTTTAAAATCTACTTTTGCTGCCTTTGTGTCTCACAGCAGGGTGGCGAGACACCGATCGCCGATGTGCGAAAAGTTTACCAACGTATCCATCCTGAGATTCGAGACCAATTTATTGAAAAGAAAATGATGCTCGTCCGGAATTACAATGATGGTTTCGGGCTAACCTGGCAAGATGTTTACCAGACTAACGACAGAACTGAGGTGGAGAAGTATTGCCGTAATAATCTGATTGAATTCGAGTGGAAAGACGGCGAGCGCTTGCGAACTCACCAAATTCGTCTAGCAGTTCAAAAACATCCTCAAACGGGTGAACCTCTTTGGTTCAATCACGCTGCATTCTTTCACTACACCACGTTAGAGGCGAATATCCGCGATGTCTTGCTTTCCGAGTTCAATGAAGATGGACTTCCCTATAATACCTATTACGGCGATGGAACAGCGATCAACCCGACTGATATTGAGCACATTTGCCAAGCTTATGAAGAGGAAAAAGTGATTTTTCCCTGGATTGAAGGTGATATCCTAATGCTCGATAATATGTCCATCGCACATGGGCGGGAACCCTATGTCGGTGAACGACAAATCATAGTAGCTATGAGCGAACCATTTATCGGTTCAGACAATTTATAGAAAACTTATACTCCCAAACCGCCAAATTTAAATAATTTTCACGACTCCCTCACGAATCGCTATAGTATTTTTCGTCACTAGAAATACATTAATTTAGTTAACAACACGCTTGTATATTTGCCCGAAATGAAAATCACCATAACTCATTAAAGGAGAAAATGATGACTGCAACATTGAATATGCACGAGAATATTGAAGGCTTTCAGCTCTCGCCACAGCAAAAACATCTTTGGTTGTTGCAGTCAAAGGATCGCAGTCTGCCTTATCATGCTCAATGCACTGTATTGATTGAGGGAGATTTTGAGCCAAAGCTTTTAATGTCAATTATTCAACAAGCGATTCATCGCCATGAAATTCTCCGCACTATTTTTATTTGCTCTACTGGGATGACGATTCCGCTTCAGGCGATCGCTGATAACAGTATTCCATTAAGCGACTACCATAATCTCAGCAATTTTAATCAGCAGGAACAAGCAGCCAAAATCAAAAAACTTTGGGATGATATTAGTCAGTTACCCTTCAACTTTGTACAAGGTCCACTGTTATACCTGTCTGTTGTCACACTATCAGCAGATAAACATCTATTATTATTGAGCATACCTGCGTTGTGCAGCGATACAGCTGGTCTTAAGAATCTAGTGCGGGAAATTAGCCGTTTATATGCTACATACTTGAATGGCAAGGAAATTGACGAAGAGCCGATGCAATACGCAGACATCGCTCAATGGCAAAATGAGTTACTGGCAGCAGAAGACAGAGAAACAGGAAGAGCGTATTGGCGCAAGCAGAATATTTCTGATTCGGATCTTCAAGCTGTGAAACTCATGTTTGAAAATCAGCCTAACGAAGAGCTTGGATTTGAACCTCGTTCTCTCGCTGTGACGATTGCTCCTGATATAGTAACGCAGATCGAGGGACTCGTCCACAAGTATGGAATTTCAACGGATATATTCTTACTAGTGTGTTGGCAAATCCTACTATGGCGTCTTACTGGACATTCAAATATAATTGTTGGCACCGCCTATGACGGTCGCAAATATGAAGAACTCAAAGAAGTCATCGGGCTGTTTGCCAAATATTTACCACTTCGATGTCATCTAGAAGAAAAATTCCTGGTGAGTGAAATATTCAAGCAGGTTCTTAAGTTGACAAGCGATGCCTATACATGGCAAGAGTATTTTTCTTGGGAGCAAATCATCAAATCTACTGACAACAGCATCGAGCTATCTTTTTTCCCTTTGTGCTTTGATTTTGAGGAAAAGCCAGCGAAGTATCAGGTTGCCGACATTTCATTTTCAATTAACCAGCAGTATACCTGTGTTGACCGTTTCCAAGTAAAACTCTCTTGTATTCAGCAGGATGATGCTCTAATTGCAGCATTTTACTACAATGCTAACCAATTTTTTGCAGATAACATTAAATGTTTAGCGGGACAATTTCAAACGTTGTTAGAAAGTGTCATCAAAAATCCTCAGACGAGCATTGGTGAGTTAGAGATACTGAGCGATGTAGAGCAACAAAAACTGTTAGTCGAATTTAATAACACGAAGACTGATTACCCTCTAGACAAGTGCATTCACGAACTCTTTGAAGAACAAGCCGCACACACACCGGACAATATCGCCGTTGTGTATGAGGGTGAGCACATAACATACTCTCAGCTTAACCAGAGCGCAAATCAACTGGCGCATTACTTACAAAAACTGGGAGTGAAACCGGAGGTGCTCGTGCCCATTTGTATGGAGCATTCTCTGGAAATGATGATCGGAGTTCTTGGTATCCTGAAGGCAGGTAGTGCGTATTTGCCAGTGGCTCCAACTTCTCCAGAGGAGCGATTGACATTTATACTGGAGGATGCTCAGTCTCCACTATTGTTGGCTCAACAGCGTCTTGCCCTGAAGCTGCCCAAGCAAGAGAAACGTGTAGTCTTTTTGGACACTGACTGGGAGTTCGTGGCTTTTGAAAGCAAAGAGAATCCAATTAGTGGGTTGACTCCCGACAACCTTGCCTACGTCATTTACACCTCAGGCTCCACAGGGCAGCCCAAAGGAGTACTAGTCACGCATCAAAACTTGCTTCACTCGACAAGTGCTCGTTTTACCTACTACTGCGAACCACCGACAAGCTTTTTATTGCTTTCTTCGTTAGCCTTCGACAGTTCAGTTGCGGGCATATTTTGGACTTTGTGCCAGGGTGGAACTCTGGTACTCCCACAGCAGAACTTTCAGCAAGATCCGCAAGCGATCACAAAATTAATAACTGAAAATCAAGTTTCACATTTACTGAGTCTTCCGTCTTTTTATGCTCTAATTTTAAGTATGGGGGAACCAGAACATCTCGTTGGGCTACGTACTGTGATTGTTGCAGGTGAATCTTGTCCAACAAAGTTAATTTCACTTCACAGTGAGCGACTTGAGCAAACATCCCTGTTTAATGAATACGGACCAACAGAAGCAACAGTTTGGAGCAGTGTATACCAATGTCAGTCCCAAAAACAAATCACACAGGTGCCAATCGGTAGTCCTATTGCCAATACGCAAATTTATCTACTCGATAATTACCAAAAACCAGTACCAATTGGGGTTCCAGGTGAGGTGTACATTGGTGGTTTCGGTCTTGCTAGGGGGTATCTCAACCATCCTGAATTAACCGCTCAAAAATTCATCCCTAACCCGTTTACTGACGAACCGAGTGCAAACCTTTACAAAACTGGGGATTTGGCACGTTACCTACCAGATGGAAATATTGAGTTTCTCGGAAGAATTGACCATCAGGTGAAGATTCGCGGTTTCCGCATTGAACTTGGGGAGATTGAGGCGGTGTTAGTTCAACACCTAAATGTGCGGGAGGCAGTTGTTCTTGTCCAAGAAGAAGAAACTGGCAATAATCGGCTTGTAGCCTATGTAGTACCACAACAGAAATCAGCTCCCTCTATCACTGAATTGCAGAGCTTTTTGAGGAAAAAGTTGCCTGAATACATGATGCCATCGGTTTTTGTAATGCTAGACACCTTACCCCTCTTACCCAACGGTAAAGTGGATCGCAAAGCTTTGCCTACACCTGAGAGACAT
>JAQYWP010000604.1 GCA_029379285.1 Rhizonema sp. PD38 | reverse complement strand
CAGATTATCTTTTCCAGTACAGCAGCTGTTTATGGGCAACCGACGGAAAATCCAGTAACGGAGTCCGCCCCAACACTGCCGATTAACCCCTACGGACGCTCGAAGCTTGTGAGCGAATGGCTCATTTCCGACTACGGGAAAACTTCTCAATTGCGCTACGTCATTCTACGGTATTTCAATGTTGCAGGAGCCGATTCCACAGGCAAATTGGGGCAAATGTCACAGGCATCTCACCTAATTCGAGCTGCTTGTGACGCTGCACTCAAGCGCAAACCAGGAGTGCGAATTTTTGGCACTGATTTTCCCACACTAGATGGAACGGGGATTCGGGACTATATCCACGTTGAAGACTTAGCAGCAGCACACTTAGATGCTTTGTACTACTTGGAGAAAAATCAGGAAAGTCAAATTCTCAACTGCGGCTATGGGCAAGGCTACAGTGTGCGGCAAGTTATCGAACGGGTAAAAGCAATTTCTGGAGTGGATTTTCCTGTACTCGAAACTGATCGGCGTGCTGGAGATCCAGCTTGTGTCACCGCTAGTGCAGATAAAATCCGCGAAATACTTGGCTGGGAACCCAAATATAACGATTTGGATCAGATTGTATACACTAGTCTGAATTGGGAAATGCAACGCGGAGAGTTGACTCGCATTGCATAGACTCTTAAATCCCACAATTGCTGCATCTTTACGCAAATATTCAACAAAGTCTTTAAAATTCTCAGAAAATTCAACTTAGCAATCGCATTTTAATGAGCTACGGAAAAATGATAGTTTACTTACTCCGCCCTTTAAGACGGCGTAAGACAGAGGAGCAGTCATAGCTCAACTGAGATATACCACTTCAATAAAAGCTATGGGAAGTTCGTTTTCAAAACACTGATAAGTAGGAATTTCTCGCAGACTTTTCAGTCGTATCCGCTCACCAATAACATCAATAAAATCTGCCGCTTTCTGCTTAGGGCGTCGTCTACCACCAAAATAAAATAAGTTCATAAGTAAACAATCCAGTAAAGAATGAAAATTAGTCTTCTCCTTCATCGTCAGAACTACAGCATGCACTGAATGCCGATTCTTCACGTAATGGGCTTTCTCAATGTCCTTGGCACTTGTAGTCCGAGAGTGAATGCTCTTGCTACCATAAATAGAGACAGCGATAACCATAACAAGTTATTACTACGGAAGTACCACGCGGCGATCGCCATTGGGATAAAGCCTACTAGGGTAGCTATCAGTGTAGATTGGCGAAGCGTACTACCTTGAGTCAAACCGAGGAAGTAGCCATCCAGCATGTAGGCAATTGCTCCAAATCCCAAAACGGGTAGCAGCCAAGGGACATAACGATACAGGCGAGCGATAATTTCGGTATGGTTAGTCAAGAGTCCGAAAAGTGGTTGCGGACTGATAATAAAGGCGATCGCAAACATAAGTCCCAATATCAAGCTGGTTCCTCCGGAAACCTGGACGAGTCGCATCAATCCGTTAGTCGTTCCTTTACCTCGAAAAACCCCTGCCAAACTCTCTGTCGCAAATGCCAACCCATCGATGAGATATGTAGCCAGCGACAAAACCTCCATCAACACTGCGTTTGTCGTCAGAACAACAGTTCCCATAGCTGCACTCAAGTTAGTGAACATCGCGAAGGTGGAAATCAACGCTAAGGTGCGAATGAGAATCTCACCGTTAAGGGTGAAAATATCTTTTAAAGTTGACGGCTCAAACAGCTTTCCAGCTAACGCTTGCACCTGCTTGAACCGAATTTCTTGGCAAAATAGCAGAATTCCCACTAGTAGCATAAGATACTGACTCACTGCCGTTGCCAGTCCAGCACCTCTACTTGCCCATCCCCATCGGACAATGAAAGTGTAGTCGAGCAGTACATTTGCTCCATTACTCACAACTGACAGCAGGAGTACTTTGTTGCTTTGTTCTCGTCCCAGAAACCAACCAATTAGTACAAAATTGATCAGCGTTGCCGGAGCACCCCAAATCAAGGCATTGTAGAAAGCTTCTCCTGAAGCTTTGATGAATGGTGTAGCACTTAACAAGGCAAAGCCTAACAGTCGCAACGGTTGTTGACACACCAGAATCGTTAACCCCAATCCCAGTGCTAAAATTGCATGCCGCAACCCAATGAGCAGCACAGATTCTTGATCTTCGCGTCCCATCGCTTGAGCAGTCATTCCAGTCGTACCCATGCGAAGAAAACCAAAAGTCCAGTAGATATAGTTGAATATAATCGTCGCCAAGCTTACTCCTGCCAAATGACGGATTTCTCCCAAATGTCCTAGGAATGCGACATCCATTAGTCCAGCTAGCGGAACCATTAGGTTTGAGAGGATGTTGATGGTTGACAGTTTGAAGAACTGATACAAGAACGTTGATTTTTGGGAGAAATACAAAATGAGGATACTCCTTCAAAGTCTATTTAGAGGTGGGAAGTCGGTTAGTCCGCGCTACCTTTTTAACTGGACTTTAGCGAGATTAACTGCCCTAGAGACATACAATTTCCATCACATCGCTGCTTTGCAAATTGTTGTTGCACTTAACCATCAAAAGCAGAGTATTAAACAAAGGAAGTAATACAAATGTACCATTTATCGCCAGTGTTCTTCAAGAATTTAGAAAATAAATCGGTTTTCAACTGTACTATGTCGATATGTTAGCTGTATAACTTCAAGCCAAAGAAGAGAATGGCGTCATTGTTATTTCTGAAGACGTGTAAGCAAGAGTTAGCAGTGGAACACTCACGTTTGGTGCTGTACTCGCATAAATAATCTCGGATATCGTTGACAAAATGCTTTCCTAATTGAGAGTATAGTCGTCGGATAAACAATAAAGTTAAATGCGGATCATTAGTCGGAAAATGCTTCGGGAATTTGGCAAACAACACGCTGATTCTGACGACGCTTTAGATAATTGGTATAAAGCTGCTAATAAAGCGAAATGGGCAAACTTGATAAAAGTTCAAAAGATGTATCCAACGGCTGAGGCAGTAGGAAACTTTACAATTTTTAATTTTAAAGGTAATACATATCGATTAATTGTAGATATTATCTACAGCGACGAGACGATTTTTGTAAAATATATTTTAACTCACGCAGAATACGATAAAGATAAGTGGAAAGATGACCCTTACTTTTAACCCTGAAACTTATGCCAGTCTTTTGGCTCAGTATAAACCGAAGGTAATTAAGACTGATGAAGAAAATGAGCAAGCCATAGTACTAGCTGAGGAACTGGCACATCGAGAAAATAGAACGGGTGAAGAATCAGCTTTATTTGACCTTTTGCTAGCTCTGATCGAAAAGTATGAAGATGAGAAATACCCAATGGGTGATTCAACACCGCACTCAATGTTACTTCATTTGATGGAAGCTCGTGATTTAAAGCAAGCAGATTTAGAGGAGATTCTCGGTTCGAGTGAGGTTGTATCCGAAGTTGTTAATGGTAAGCGAGAGATTAGCCTCGTTGAAGCTAAAGTTTTAGGAGAGTTTTTTCACGTTGAGCCGAAATTATTTGGTTGCTAACCGAAAAAACGCACTCACATACAAAGTAGAAATGGAAAAGGAAATTTGTACTTCATTGTTTGCAGACTTTGGCAGTTTCTAACTCGTCAGGGGACATTCCAAGTTGAATAGCTTTTTTATAAGAATCACACGCTTGTTTATTTCTTCCTAATTGCTGTAAAGCAATCCCTTGGCTAGCCCAAATATTGGGATCTTTTGGGTTAAGACTTTTGGCTCTGTCGAAAGCAACCAGTGCTTCATCGTAGCGTTTTAGTTCTAAAAGTGCTGTTCCTTTGTTTAACCAAGCTAGATCGAAGTCACCTCTTTGTTTTATTGCTTCATCAAAGGATTTCAAGGCTTCATCGTTGTCATGAAAGTCTCTTGCAAGTAAATTTCCTCGAGTGAACCAAATTAGATAATCGTCGGGACGGATTTTACTAGCTTGATTATAAGCTAGCAGCGCTTCTTCCCGTTTTCCTCGAGTAATTAGCGCATTACCTTTACCAAGTAAAGCTACATAAAAGTTACCGTCAATTTCGAGTGCCTTACTATAAGATGCGATCGCATCCTGTGGACGATTCAGCTTGAGTAAAACATTCCCTCTGTCAGTCCAAGCAATTGGATCGTTCGGTTGCTTTTTTACAAAATTATCGTAAACAGATAGTGCTTCCTCATAGTATTTTTTGGCAGCTTGTGCATCTTCCAACTGTTCTGTTGCTATACCTATTTCATACCAAAGTCTCGGCTGATCGGGTCTACTGACTTGCCTGAATTTTTCAAAAGACTCTGTTGCTTGTTTAAACTGCTGCAACCCTAAATGAGCTAAGCCTTTTCCACTCCACGCTTCGGGATTATCTGGATTAAGTTCAAGTACCTTTTGATGAGCTTCCAGAGCATCTTTATATTTTTGAAGATTATACAATATTTGACCTTTATTATTTAAGCTTTTAATGTCGTTAGGTTGAAGAGACAGTGCATGATTGTAAGAATCTAAAGCTCCTTCATAGCGTCCTAAGCTAAATAGAGCATTGCCTCTTCCTTTCCAAGCGTCAGCAGAGTTGGGTTCTATTTCTATCAGGTTCTCAAATTCTTCCTCAGCCTTTTCTGGTTGACGTATATCGAGAAAATGATTGCCTTGAGACAAATAATACAATGGTCGCAGAAATGGATGGAGCAGTTCTATAGTGCCTAATAAAATAGTACTCAGTGCTACCACTAATAATGGAATGTGCCAAAGCCTAAGTGATATTCTTCTGTGAAGAACTTGTGTTGTCTGAAATTGAGTTCTTGCTTGATTACTTACATGATGATTGAACCTGACAATAATCTCATTCATATTTTCCAGCACCTGGTCTACAAACTGGTAGCGATCTTCAGGTTCTGTGTACACCATTTTTCTTAAAATCTTTACCAATGAACTATCAACATGAATTTCTTTGGGAAAAATAACGTTATCTTGTTCATCCCGGTTTAAATTTGTCGGATGTATTCCTGTTAAAAGTTGGATTGCTGTAATACCCAAGCTATAAATATCACTGTTAATACGTGGTCTTCCTGCCATCTGTTCTGCTGGTGCATATCCATAAGTTCCGATCTTAGTCGGGGGAACATGTTGCGGCGATTGGGAGGATGAATATCTCTGGTCTAATTGTTTGACTGCACCAAAGTCAATTAAGACAAATTTTTCATCCTCATCTCTTAACATGACATTTGAAGGTTTGATGTCACGATGTATAACATTTATTTGATGGAGATATTTTAAAATTAACAGGATTTCTTGTAAAAAATAAATAACTTTTATTTGTGTCCACTGGTTACTTAATAATTTATCTAAAGATTTACCTTTTATATATTCTTGAACTAAATAATAATTCTGCCCTTCTTCAAAATAATTAAAGTATTTAGGAATTTGTTGATTTTGTTGCAAAAAATACAGAATATGGACTTCTCTCAGAAATAGATTCTTCGCTGTCTTAATATCCGCACTCTGAGGATCTAGTTTTTTCAGCACACACGCAGAATTAGATGACGAGGACTGAGTATCTTCAGCAAGATAAGTGACTCCAAAGCCACCTCGTGCTAATTCTCTAATAATTTTGTAACGTCCACCTAGTAGTGATCCAGTCTGGTTCGTCATCTTTATATCATTTAGTTTTTAATGTTCAATTGGTAACTTATAAATTTGCTGACAACGTTGTATTTTTGATACATAATCACACTTACTCTATAA
>JAQYWP010000603.1 GCA_029379285.1 Rhizonema sp. PD38 | reverse complement strand
AACTTGAAGTTAGTATCCCGATTGCGGACATCCCCACAATTTGGCGCAGCTTACCAGATGGAAACCGATATGCCCAAATTCCTCCCATTTACGACCAGGACACTGGGGTGGAAATCCAGAGGCAGATGGGTGAGGAGGGATTGACGGCACAGTCTGTGGTGAAACGTGCGATCGCCTTCAGCAAAGTTCCCCTACTAGTTCTAAAAGCACTGGCAGACGTTGGAAGTCGATTACTCAATGTGTACTCTCAAACTGAATCTGAACTTCTTCAAGGCGAAGCTCGCGGGAGAGAATATTCTCTCCCGCAGACTTCGCGCGAAAATCAACCCAAGAGAGAAGATGCTGAAGTGGTAGTATCGCTACAGCTTTCCAAGACTTTGACAACGATGGGTGTAATTTTAACAACGGAGCAAATGCGTCGTTGTTTAACCGAGTTTGGGGAAGATGCAATGCTGGATGCTGCGGTTCGACTTAGAAAATCTGGTTTGCTTGTAAATCAGGAGAATAAAGAGAATTACTTTTTGGAGTACTTGCAGAATACTGTCAGAGGTATACCCGTTGAGGTTGTAACTCCCAAGAAGCTGGGCATGACAGCGGTTAAGAGTATTGCTTCGAAGGAGGCTGCCCCATTTCCAACTGAAATCATGCTTCTTCTGAAAAATGCTGAGATTCATTTGGTTCCAGCCAAAGCAGAGAAGTTGTGGGCAGCTTACTCGGAGAAGTTTACAGAAGCGATCGCTTACGTTGACCAAAAGGCTAAAGAAGGCAGAGTTACTAACCGTGAAGGTTATTTCGTGAAATGCTTGGAAGAAGGCTGGTTATTGAAGAAGGCGGAACCTGAGAAACGAGATCCACGTACTCTGACCGATGTACAGCAACAATGGTATGATTGGGCGTGCATGACTGGAATATGTATCAATACTCCAGTTAAAGATTTGCCTACCAGGATGGGGGTGTTGCCAGTCTTGATTCCAATCAAAGACAGGCGACAATTTGACCCACCGTATGACCTTGTGACGATTGATAAGGCGATGCGGGAGTATCCTATGGGCGTGATAATTGTTGAATGATGCGATCGCATATTTTTTCTTCTTTTCACTACTGCACTTGTTGTCTAATTTGTCAATGCGTAAGTCCTGGAATAGATGGATTTGCACCAAGCGCAGAAATATGAGAAAAAAAGACCATATCAGCGTGCTGCGATTCTGGCGGGATTGTACAAGGTTAATTATGAAGAATTGATAAGCGAATGCGGGTTAGCGGATGATCCCGATGCCAAAATTTTGTGTATGAGGGTGACTCAGTAATTGTGTCCCCATTTCCTGCCTTCAAGACCACAGCCAGCACTGTGGTTAGTAAACTTTTGTTAAGAAAATAGAGGATGTTACAAAGCAGTTGTCAAAGCTGCACCTCAATAATGGTTTACTCAGTATCAGGGGTAGATTTTCAGTGACAGCAAGACTTGGGGGAGTTCAATGTCTGAAATGGGTAAGCTGGGTGCAAGGTTACTGGGGATTATATTAGGTGGTGCTTACGTATTAGGAGCAAGTTCTGCAACAGCCCAAATTACACCTGATAGGACTCTGCCTAATAATTCCAGTGTCACAATTAATGGCAGCGTCTTCAATATAACTGGGGGAACGCAGGCAGGACGGAATTTGTTTCATAGTTTTCAACAGTTTTCTGTTCCTACTGGGGGTACAGCGTCTTTTAACAATGGATTGGATATTCAGAATATTATTAGCCGGGTAACGGGCGGCGAGGTTTCTAATATTGATGGGATAATCCGGGCGTTGGGTACAGCGAACTTGTTTTTTCTTAATCCGAATGGGATTGTTTTTGGGAAGAATGCCAGTTTGAATGTCGGCGGCTCATTTTTGGCAACCACTGCTAATGCTATTCAATTTGGTAATCAGGGGACTTTCAGCGCTAGTGTGCCAGATAATCCGGCTTTGCTAACAGTCAACCCTTCAGCATTACTATATAATCAAATCGTGACTGGAGCATCCATTCAAAATAATTCGCAGACAACAGTAAATAGTTCTGCGACAGGTTTGCAAGTGTCCGAAGGTAAAAGCCTGCTACTAGCTGGTGGCAATGTTAATTTAGATGGAGGAGGGCTGATAGCTAGTGGTGGAAGAGTAGAATTAGCTTCTTTAGGTGCCCCTGGAACAATTGGGTTAAATGCGGCAGGTGATACTGGTAATACTCTAAGTTTAACTGTTCCCGGTGGTGTGCAGCGTGGGAATGTCTCACTTTCTAATCAGTCATTTATTAATGTTTCTGGTGAAGGTGGGGGAGATATTGCTATTAATGCTGGCAATTTAAAGATATCTAATTCATTTCTATTTGCTGGAATTGGCACAGGATTGGGCAATAGTAATACTAAAGCTGGTGATATTAATATTACTGTAGATGCAATTTCCCTAACTGACAGCGCTCAAATTGATTCTTTTAATGGCGGGAAAGGGGATGCTGGTGATATTTTGATCACAGCCCGTGATGCAATTTCTCTGGATAATCAAAGCATTCTTGGCAGCTATGTTCTCAGTGGATCTGAAGGGAATGGTGGAAACATCAATATCACTACTGGCTCACTTTTCGCCAGTAATGGTGGTCTTTTAAGTTCCACTATTACGGGAAAAGGGAAGGCAGGCAATGTGACGATTATTGCCAGAGACGTCGTCTCTTTTGATGGGTTAAATAGTGGCTTGTTCAGTAATGTGCAAGCTGGTGCAGTGGGTAATGGCGGGAATGTTAATATCACTGCTAATTCACTATCTCTAACTAATGGTGGGCAATTGAATACTAGTATCCTCCAAGCCTTCGATACCCTTGCTGGTGGTCAAGGCATTGGAGGTTCCATAAATCTCAATGTGGCTAATACGCTGACAATATCTGGAACTAACAGTGCAATTTTTGCGAACCTTGGTAGTGGTGCTATAGGGCGTGGTGGGGATATTAATATTCAAGCAAGAAATATTTTCGTAAGAGATGGTGGTCTACTTAATTCTTCCACTAGTGGAACTGGGAATTCTGGGAATATAACAATTATTGCCAAGGATGCGATCGCTTTCGATGGGGTAGACAGTAACAAGAATCCCAGTACTTTATTTAATGTTGTAAACTCTGGTGGTGTAGGTAATGCAGGTAATATTAATCTCACTGCTGGTTCATTATACTTGACTAATGGTGGGCAGATCGCATCTGACTCCCTTGGTAAAGGTGATGCTGGTAATATTTTCATTACCACCATAGGCTCCTTTTCACTAACTGATAGCACTTTAAGTAGTGGCAATCTTGGACAGGGGAACGCAGGCAATATCATGGTGCTGGCTCAAGACAACATCTTTGCAAAAAATAGTTCGATTATTAGTACTATAGGTAGCCCTCAGAGACAACAAGTTTTGGGCAATATTGGTAATATTGAACTTGAAGCCAAAACAGTTTCCTTTACTGATGGGGCAAAATTGCAAGCTGGTTTCCTTTCTGGTGGTCAGGGAAATTCGGGAATCGTATCTGTAAAAGCTAGAGATTCTGTTTCTTTTGCAGGTCCAAATACTGGGATATTTACGAATGTAGTATCTGGAGCAGTGGGCAACGGTAGCGATATTCAAATCTCAGCACCATCGGTTTCTTTCACCGATGGTACTATATTGGCAGCGACAAACGCTGGACGTGGAAATAGTGGAAATATCACTATTACATCTGGATCACTCTCTTTATCCAATAACTCTGTACTGACTACCAGCAACTCTGGATTGGGAAATGCGGGCAATATAGTGGTACCAGCGAAAGACACTATCTCTGTTGCTAAAAGTTTGATTCTTAGTAATATTGGTAGCCCTCAAGGACAGCAAGCTGCGGGTAAAGTTGGAAATATTCAGCTTGAAGCCAGCACAGTTTCCTTAACCGATGGGGCACAATTGCAAGCTGGTTTCTATTCTGGTGGTCAAGGAAATCCGGGAATCGTATCTGTAAAAGCTAGAGACTCTATTTCTTTTGCTGGTACAAACAGTGGGATATTCGCCAATGTAGACCCTGGGGGAGTGGGCAATGGTAGCGATATTCAAATCTCAGCACCATCAATTTCTTTCACCAATGGTGCTATACTAACAACCACCAATGCTGGACAAGGAAATGGCGGAAATATAACTATTACGGCTGGATCATTGTTTCTCAACAATGGTGCACAAGTGCGTGCCTCGACTCTTGGTCATGGAAATGCAGGCAATGTGACCATTACTGCCAACAATAATGTCTTGTTTGATGGTTTCAATAGTAGCAATGGATTTCCTAGTGGTGCTCAAAGCACTGTCGAAGCAACAGCTTTTGGTAACGGTGGCAGTGTCAATATTAATGCAGCTTCAGTTGCCCTTAAGAATGGCGCTCAAGTGCGGGCCTCGACTCTTGGTCATGGAAATGCAGGCAATGTGACCATTACTGCCAACAATAATGTCTTGTTTGATGGTTTCAATAGTAGCAATGGATTTCCTAGTGGTGCTCAAAGCGCCGTCGAAGCAACAGCTTTTGGCAATGGTGGCAGTGTCAATATTAATGCAGGTTCAGTTGCTTTCAAGAATGGCGCACAAGTGCTTGCCTTGACTCGTGGTCATGGAAATGCAGGCAATGTGACCATTACTACTAACAATGATGTCTTGTTTGATGGTTTTAATAGCAGCAATGGATTGCCCAGTGGTGTCTTCGCTAGTGTATCAGTGGGAGGCGTAGGCAATGGTGGTAATGTTAATATTAATGCTGGCTCGCTCGCTTTGACCAATAGCGCTTTACTGAGCACTAGTTCCTCTACTCCAAGGTATGATGCTGGTGATCTCACAATCTCAACGGACACTCTCCGTCTTGATGGAGGATTTCTCAGAGCGGAAACTGTTTCAAGCAATGGTGGTAATATAGCACTCCAAGTCGGGAATTATCTGTTATTGAAACACAACAGTTTAATCTCTACAACTGCGGGCACAGCTTCTTCTGGTGGCAATGGCGGTAACATCACTATCAGTACGCCTTTTGTGATTGCTTTACCTTTAGAAAATAGTGATATTACTGCAAATGCCTTTAGTGGCAGTGGTGGAAGAGTTTCGATCAACGCTACAAACCTTTTCAACATCGCCTCACTCAGTAGACAAGATTTGGAAAGATTGCGACCACATGATTTAGACCCACGTCAACTGCTAACAAATGACATTACTGCTGTTTCTCAGCAAAACCCAGATTTGAGTGGTACAGTGCAAATCAACACACCCGACATTGATCCCAATCGCAGTTTAATTACCCTACCCACAGTTACCGAAGTTGCACCCAAGCTAGTTTCCTCTAGCTGTGCCGCCTTTGCAGACGTTAGTGGCAGTAACTTCACCGTTACCGGACGCAGCGGTTTACCCCCAAGTCCCGACGAACCCCTTACTAGTGATGTAGTGTGGACAGATACTCGCATACCAGTAACCACAGTGCAACATCAACACAAAACACACGGCGCTAAACCCAAACCCCAACCAATAGCAATCATACCTGCGACTGGTTGGGTGTCCAATGATAAAGGGGAAGTCACGCTCATCTCTTCTGTAACCAACGCCACCACCTTGAATACTCCCACTAATTGCCTTACAAAGTGAACAACCATCCCTTTGAAATAAAGTGGAGATGAGCCATGAAGATTGTTAAAGTGACTCAGAGGGTGTTTATAAAATAAATCTTAAGCAGTTGAGCAACGATGCTTACGGGCGG
>JAQYWP010000602.1 GCA_029379285.1 Rhizonema sp. PD38 | reverse complement strand
CCACAATTAGTGCTGTTACTTCTTTTACAACACATTGAACGCCTGAGAGACTTGGCACTTAGTCAAGGAATTGACATCCAAATTTCCAGGTGCAAGATATGAGGTAATCCACATGCTTCTTTGTTGAGGCAAGATTATCGTCCCACCGATAGACGACTGATAATTGATTCTAGCCCTTAAAGTTTTTCTCAGGGAGTGATTGTCTTCTACTGGGCTTTTTTGTGGAGCATTCGGAGCAAATAGTTCGCATTGTCATTGTGATTTGAGAAATACAACATTCTCAAGCAAACTTTTCAGGCAGGGGTTGCACAGTTACGGGGTGACCCCATAGAGTAAAAATGACGCCTTGCGTTGTCTGCACCTTACCACTCGTCCAAAAATGCTCACTACCAGGTATCTTATCTACATTTAATAGATTCTGTGCTGCAAGTACCCGTGACAGCTGACGCGTAACAGGCACACCCGTATCAATGATGGTTACACCAGGTCCTACTATATCGTCAATGAGTGGACGGAGGAAAGGATAATGCGTGCAGCCTAGCACAAGCGTATCTGCATCGGCCGCCAACAGTGGTGCCGTGTACTGCTCAATCAATACACGCGTTATCGGACTCGTTAGATCACCAGCCTCTACTTGCGTAACAAGGAGTGGACAGGCTTGTGTAAGGATCGTGACGCTTGCGCCAAAGCGTTTTCGCAATGATTCAAACTGAAGACTCGTGGACGTTGCAGCAGTTGCAAGTACACCCACAATACCCGTTTTAGTCATCGCTACTGCTGGCTTTATAGCAGGCTCTACAGCAATAATGGGTACGAGAAACGTTGCGCGGAGATTTGCTACTGCGGCAACTGTTGCAGTGTTGCATGCAATCACCAGTGCTTTTGCACCCTGCACAAGCAGAAAACGAGTAAGCTCGAACGCACGCTGTTGGAGATACTCTGGCGTTTTGGTGCCATATGGAACGTGACCAGAGTCTGCTATGTAGCATAAGTTTTCGTGGGGTAGCTCCGTGCGAATAGCACGTAACACCGACAAGCCACCTACTCCAGAGTCAAAAACGCCAATTGGTGCGGAAGGGTTCATACACATAGTACCATGCTTAACTGTTATAAGCGCTTGCAATTATATCCTATCTAAGTGTTGAGCAACACGTGTTTGGTTGGTGCTTGAAGATGCAGGCTTTTGAAACAATAACAAACGCTACTCAGTAATTCTTCCCTGATCATCCCGCTTCACCTCTACCATCAGAACATTAAAGCTTTCCTACTTTGATAATGAATTTCTTCTGCATTGAGTCATAAGCTTTTTGAATCCAATAGCCGATCAGGAAAATTAATGGGATACCCATTATAGATAAAATGATAAATCTCTGTGAGTCAGAAAATCCGTGAGAAATTATCCAATTCCAGGCAGAACCTTTAGTTAGTACTGTCAAAATAGGACGATGAAATAAATATGCTGAATATGAGGCTAGACTCATTGCAGATAAAACAGAAGCAAATTTGTGAAAATGCTGAAAACTATTTTTACTAATTAGTAAAATATTTAAAGTAATAAAAAATAAGCTAATTTTACTCAATGTTAAAACTCCAAAATATATGTAATATGGTAATTTAAAAAGTAAGGATGTTTTAAGAAGTATAAAAAATAAATATAATTCAATAATTGCAAATATAAAGATTAGAGGTGATGAGTAGCGTTTAATTTCTCCGTTATAAGCATGCCAAGCCATATTCATTCCTAGAAAAAATTGAATAGCAAAACTTATAAAAGATTCACGTACATAAAAACCCTTGTGATCGAGTATTAGCCCTAAAGCATAGAGTAAGACAGATACAATGCCCAAAAAAAATAATCCTCTTTTCTGGCACATTATTTTATAGGCTATTGGAAAAAACAAGTATAATTGTACAATTAGCCCAATAAACCACAAGCTTCCTGGATTGTGAGAATAATCTTTGAAGAATGTATGAAACAGAAAAATATGAGTTAAGAAATTTAATGGTTCAATTAAATTAACAATTAATAAGTAAGTAAATAAAGCCAAATAATAAAGTGGAAGTAATCTCAAAAAGCGCTTGTAAAAAAAAGGTAATACTTGTAAATTAGTCACGCTACTAACTAACCTACTGTATGTTAAACCGAACCCCGACAAGATAATGAAACCAGATACTCCTATTGCTCCAAGTGTAGCCCAAAAGAATTCCCATTCGTGATTATATTTGATTTCTAAATACTCGGATAAGTGACAGAACACCACGCAGAAGAGCATGATAACTTTCAATCCTTCAATATATTCTAAACGAGTAGACGTTTGTTTAGAGGCGTTGTGATTCATCCTGTCTCCTCTTTGATTTGTGTTCTAGCCTCATTAACTTTTTCTTTGGGTTGGAGTCGGGCGATCGCTCGACCGCATACTCAAAAAATTGGGACTACAGCCGGACCGCCATCTCTTGTTTCTCCCTCAATTTTCTTCCTCTAAAGGTTCCTCAACAAGAACAAAATGGTCTTGGGCTGTCTCAAATACCCACATGCTATCAAGTTCATCAAATTTCCCGATGCCATTGCTCAACAGTGAATAAATCATTTAAGCCAGTTTTCACTGTATAAAGTGCATCAAATCCTTCTTGCCAAGTCGGTAAAACCAACTTTTTAGAAGTCGCTAATAGTCCTACAAGAGGAACGATTTGTTCAGCAATTCTTTGATTATTTCGTTGCTTACATTCTTCCAGTAGAGAATCAAAGTAGTACCCTATCACCTGAATTTTTTTTGCTTTTGCCGGAGGAATATAGCGCCTTCTTTCCTCAACTGTCGGGTTAGTGTTATCTACAACAAACGACTGTTTAGCTTCTAAACAGCTTTGAAAAATAATTTGCTCACGATTGCGGGTTTTGAGCATATCCAAGTTGATGCGAATGTGAGTGTTAAAGAACTGAGTGCGATAAAAAGTAGATTTACCTGCTCCCTGAATTCCTACAAAAATAATTGCTTCCATGACTGAGAACAAGATGATGAATTACGAGACGTACATACTTCCATGTCTTCTATTTCTACAAGTGATTGTGCAATTATCATATAGCGCATCATTAATTGTTAAAGGCTTGAGCTTAAATTGTTAATTTTCGCTTCTCTAACTTTACTTCAAAGCGATCGCCACTTAATGCTTCAATTACCTGTGTCGAAAGATTATTTTTCTCCAGTAACGACCGAAATTCTTCAACACTTCCTACAGTCTGCAGAAGTTTCATTAACAATCCTTCAAACACTACATCTCCTCCTGAGGCTGTGGGCAGTATTATCTGAGGTTGCAATTCCTTCGCCAAGTCCAAAGTGCTATTCGTCCCTTTAATAATTGGACCTAGCAACGGTAATTCTAAGTTTACAATCGGCGTAATTACCACATCAATAGGTGCATCCAGCTTAAGTTGTGGAGAATGAAATCCGTGAGGCTCATAATAAATAGTTTTTCCGCTCTCCAACTCTTTGAGTAGATAACCATTTTCTACCAAAGTAGGACCAATAGAAGAGCCTTGAGTAGCCTTTATTTTTACACTGTCATTTAAAGTGAAAGTTTCACCATGAGCTAGTGCCGTTACCTGTACGTAAGATAACTGTCGTACTACCGATGCTGCATTAGGTGACGCAACAACCGGAATGTTACGGTCAAGCTGCTTGAGGGTTGGTGGATGAGTATGGTCTGACAAACCTTGAGACAGTAGAATGAGATCGATGTTATCTGGTATTGGGTGTTCTTGACGACGTGAACCTTTAAAAAACCAATTCAAATTACCAAAAATTAAATCGCCAACTAACCAAGGATCGATTAGTATCCGTTGTCCTCCGATTTCGACTAGCCAACTATTGCTGTCTAAGTATGTTAAATGCATAACTTGAGTCTGTATACTGCCTGTTTTTCTTATAAGAAATGGCACGAAGCCCAAAACTAATGAGATGGAAGCTATTCTGAATTCAGAACAGCTCCATCGTACTACATCAAGTGGCTGTCGGAGGATTTGAGGTGTTTGTGATCTTATTCTTTCAACTAGTTGCTCAACATTTTAGAACTTAATCATTGACAAAATTGCCAAAAAATAATAAGCAATGACTGCGCTAACGTTTTCTCTTTTCTGTAGCGGACACGCTTGGCAAACGACGAACGTTAATTTAAAAGTGGTATTATAGCGCTGTAAATGTTGTGTGCAATACGCGGTGTAGAGACGCCATGATAGAAACATCTCTACATTAGTTGACGCTAGATATGCACTCCCGTGCGATCGCACCTACAGTTGCCCTGAAAGCGAACGTCCTTGATGTCTATTTCTATTCAGCCTCTTTAGAAACAATCAGCGTTGCAACGTCATCTGAGATTTTTGTCTTTGGAGCAAGTCCTGGATACGGATCGACACTTAATAATTTTATTGAGTAACCGTCAAAATCAGCACTTGCCAAATAATCTTGATTTGTGACTTCACTAGTGAGGATGAGGTCATCAATAATATCGCCATTCTTCAAAATCTCAAGCTCAATTGTGACATCTCCTGCTCGTATACATCGCGCATTAGCAGGACACCTCGAATCAGCAACGTTTAGAAATTTTATTCCAAGTTTTTCAGAGCTTATGAACGCAGTTTGACCATATTTTAGTTTGAATTTAGTATCTAGCTTGACTCTAGAAGATTTTACTCGCAATTGCTCATAACTTGAGGGAACATCCTGAGCAGAAACATTACTTGGTTGGAGGTAAGCATTAATAGAAAAGAATCCAGCCACGATCAATGCTAGGAGGATTGAAAGTTTTAAGCTATAAGATGATAAATTTTTCTTCATAAACCAAATTAGTTCTAATTGTTACACAGTCTTACTTAAGATATTCATAGGTTTGTTATGTTTATAATATGCACCTTACACCTTTTCTTTTTGAAGTTGTAATATATCCGGAGCAAGGCACTTGAGGAAAGTAAGCTGTATTATCACAGTATGTTGAGATTCGCGTAGGCGATGCACTTCAAATATTAAGTGATCCTGGCGGCGCGATACGGATGGCAGTATGGCGCACCCGTGTTGCCTCGCATTGGCTGCATTGCGGGTATCTTAAAGCATAACGAATGCTGTTCGTTGGCGATCGCATAACCTCATTGCCATTCACCTTGCATACTAAACGCCGCCCAGTAATAAGGTGCTTTGCCTGACTTCCACATTTCTAACTGGGAAGCTCGCATTGCCGCTACCGGATTTTGATTTTGTTGCAGCATCTTTTGGTAAAACGTCTGCATGAGAGTGGCTGTTGTCAAATCATTCACACTCCATAAACTCACAACTACACGCTTTGCCCCCGCATACATAAAGCCTCTTGTCAAGCCTATCAAGCCTTCTCCTTGGACATTTTTACCTAAGCCGGTTTTGCAGGCGCTCAGGGTAACGAGTTCAACTGGTAAATTGAGGTTGTAAATTTTGTTGAGATTCAGGCTGCCGTCAATTTTGTCGCCTTTTTCATCGAACTGGGAAAGCACTAATTTTGATGATTGCGGATTGTTTTGGGAGATGCAACCGTGAGTGGCAAAATGAACTATCTGATACTGCGATAAATCTGGTTTGATGGCGGTGTTAACAGATGCGCCAAAACCCAAGGCAGAGAATTTCTTTGTGGAATTCGGCTCAAGAGAAAGAATATATTTAGCTTCGTTTTCGGTATATTGAAGACGACCCAAGTTGGAACATTCGTCATCAGCATCTCTTGATTGAGC
>JAQYWP010000601.1 GCA_029379285.1 Rhizonema sp. PD38 | reverse complement strand
TAAAAAAGCGCGTCATTGGCATAACGGAGTTGAGGGACGTATAAGTTTTCTCAAAAGATGCTTTGGATTAGAACGTTGTTTATATCGAGGCGAATCTGGATTTTATCGTTGGGTTGGGTGGGGAATTATTGCTCATAATTTAACTATTATGAGCCGGAGTCTCATCAAGAATGAAGCTCACAATATTTCCGAGAAAGCGACTAAATAGCAGGCTATCACTCTCTTCAAACTATTGACTTATCCTAAAATCTTCAATCAATTACTGTTGTGGGAATCCCTCCATTTAGCTGAAATGTCTGCTTGTCTTGGCTGCTAAAAAAACTTGGGAGTTTACTGATAGGATTTTTTTAAATAATAATGTTTTTCATATGATTTTTCTACCTCGCAATAATTTTTTCAACTACTTTGTTTAATAGTTTGGCACCGCGAACTAGTCTAAACTCCACCTGGATGCATAACCATTAAATCGCGAGTTTGATAACCTACAGTTTGTTGCAGTTGCTGAAAATATCCATTTAAGGCTTTTAGTACTCGTTCTTTTTCATCTTCGTTGAGGCTATCTTGTGCTAACAAACTCTGCAACTGAGGTTGATCTGCCACAACCCAGCGATTAAGATGAATATCTAGGGGTTCTAATTCCTGGGCAATTCGCTTGATATCTGTTTGAAGCGTGCCATCTTCTAGTTTTAAAATTGCCATTTGACCAAGTAACAAAATACTAAGATGAATCTGGCTATAATGAAATGCCACTCCTAAGTATTACTATATTACCCCAAAGCTTGCCCAGGCGATCCTACTGATCATCAACATAAATGAACCACTCTTGTTAAATACGCCAACAGTTGCCAAGATTGAAATTAGCGAAAACCCTAGCACAAACTTGGGTAAATTTTAGCCACAAAAACGCACCCTTGTTTTCTACCCTGTGCGCCTCTCCCCTTGCCGCCCAATAGATAGCATAGTTGAACACCACAAAATCAATCGTGGTGTTCAGATGGACAGGATTAGAAGGACTCGTTGTTTTCGTTAACCCAAAATATACGAGCGCATACGCTTACGAAGGTAATGGTAGATTAACCGAAACGTCCGCTGATATATTCCTTAGCTTCGTGAGTCGTAGGATCCGTGAACATTGTGTCAGTAGGACTGAACTCGACTAATCTGCCTCTGCGTTTGCCTTGTTCGTCTGTTTCGGTATTGAAAAAAGCAGTCCAATCTGCTGTTCGCGAGGCTTGCTGCATGTTGTGGGTCACCATAATAATGGTGTATTGTTCCTTGAGTTCAAGGCAAAGTTCTTCAACCTGACGAGTTGAAATTGGATCTAGAGCAGAACAAGGTTCATCCATCAACAAAACATCTGGCTTCATGGCGATCGCCCGTGCAATGCAAAGTCGTTGCTGTTGTCCGCCAGATAAGGCTGTCCCCTTCGATTTGAGTTTGTCTTTGACTTCATCCCAAATCGCTGCCCTTCTCAGCGATTGTTCCACCAATTCATCCAGATTGCCTTTATAACCATTAGTGCGGGGTGCAAAGGCAATGTTTTCATAAATTGACTTGGGAAAAGGATTCGGCCTTTGGAAAACCATTCCTACTTGACGCCGTAGTTTTACCGAATTAACTTTGGGAGCGTAAATATTTCTATCGCGGTAATTTAGCCTTCCTTCAACTGTAGCGCCAGGTATTAGATCGTTCATGCGGTTGAAGCAACGCAATAGAGTACTTTTACCACACCCTGAAGGCCCAATAAAAGCGACTATCTGTTTCTCAGGAATTTTCATATGGACTGCTTGAAGTGCCATCAAGCCACTGTAAAAAACCTTAACCCCTTCAATATCAAAAACTATATCTTTCTGATCAACTTTTAGTACGTTATCTACTGTGCTTTTGCTGTTGCCGTAAGTCATCTTTCTTTCCCGCTCTTTGTGTTGGTATAAAATCTTTTATAGAAGCGTGTTTGTTCTGGTTGAGAATTGGTGTTTTGTTAATTGTATTTTTCTTACATATTACCCATTTCCCACTATACTAATTCAGCACTGAGTAGCGTTGCCGAATATATATTGCGATGCCATTCAAAGCTAAAATCACCAGCAGTAAAACAATGATTGTTGCTGCTGCTGCGTTAGCAAAACCAGGCTCAGGACGAGTGATGTAGCTGTAAATTTGGATGGGCAATGCCATAAATCTTTGGAACAAACCAGGGTTGAATGTCAGGAAACTGACAGCCCCCACCACAATCAGACATGCGGCATCTCCAATGGCACGGGAGACAGAAATAATTACCCCCGTTAAGATGCCTGGAACGGCATATGGTAAGACATGATTGCTAACAGTTTGCCATTTAGTTATGCCTAAGCCGTAGGAAGCATTTCTAAGAGAATCTGGAACTGATCGAATAGCTTCTCGAGATGTCACAATAATGACTGGTAAAGACAACAACGACAAAGTGAGTGCCCCAGAAATCAAAGCCGGTCCAAATCCCAAAAGATAGTTAAAAACACCTAAACCCAACAATCCATAAACAATTGAGGGAACTCCTGCCAGGTTGCTAATGTTAATCTCAATAAGATCACTCCACCAGGTTTTCGGTGCATATTCTTCGAGATACAAAGCGGCTCCCACGCCAATTGGGACTGCAACTAAAATCACGATGAGTCCTAAAAGAAGACTGCTTACAATTGCAGGAAGGACACCTCCTTGATCAGGGAACCGAGAAGGCGTTTCAGTTAAAAAACCTGGTGTAAAAAATCTGGCTAATCCATCTTTGCCAATATCAAAAATCAGGAGAGCTAGGACAAATAAACCAATTAGCAACCCGAGCAAAAATATATATTCAAATATCTTGCTGATCGCTTCTCTCTTCTCTATATTTGGAGTAAATTCTTGAAAATCTTCTGAAATTGAATTAGCCATATCTACTACTTTTTAATGACTCTGTAAATATACAGACGCGTTGCTTTTTTGCATCTGTACATAAGTCTGGAAAATTCATCTTAACACGGTGCTTTTTTGCGTCTGTATAGAAGTCAGGGTAGATGGATAGAAGTCCTGCTTTCTGTGTCTCCAATACAACTTCTGTGTCTCATTAATCGTATTTTTCCTTAAAGCGGTTAGAAAACCAATGACTGAAAATGTTTAATGCCAAAGTTATTAAGAACAAAACTGCTCCCACCGCGTATAAGGTATCGTAGTTGATGCTGTTCCGGGGACTATCTCCACCAGAAATTTGAGCCATATAAGCTGTCATTGTTTCTATAGATTCCATCGGATTCGCAGTCAACTTTGGTTGTTGTCCCGCAGCAATGAGGACAGTCATTGTTTCACCAACAGCTCGAGAAATGCCAAGAATAATTGAAGCAATGATTCCAGAAAGAGCAGCAGGAAGAACAATTTTCAATATAGCTTCCAGTTTAGTCAGCCCCAATCCATAAGCTCCTTCTCGTAAAGATCGAGGAACAGCTCTAATGGCGTCTAAACTGATGGAACCAACTGTGGGAATAATCATAACTCCCATCATGATTCCAGCACTTGTGGCGTTAAAGATTTCTAGCGGCAGAAAATTCCGCAGCAAAGGTGTTAAAAACAACAGCGCAAAGTAGCCGTTAACAACAGTAGGTATTCCCGCCAGTAGTTCCACGGCTGGACGTAAAATTGCTGCTACCTTAGGTTGAGCATACTCGCTTAAATAGATCGCAGAAGATAAACCTAGAGGAATGGCAACCAACATGGCGATCGCTGTTGTTAGTAAAGTACCATTAATCAAAGGCCAAATGCCAAAATGTTGCTCTGCAAACAGCGGTGTCCACTGGGTATCAAAAAAGAACTTAGTAAAGGGTACCTTTTGGAAAAACTCCAACGCCACTTGTAAAATAATTGCGATAATGCCAACAGTCGTGAGAATAGAAACCAATCCGCAGCAAAATAATAGTGCCTCGACAATTTTTTCTTGAATATCGTCAGATGCACTTCTATCAAGCGATCTGTCATCTTCCCGATGATTTGCGTTCTGCATAACTTAACAATTTTGGATTTTGGATTTTTTATTTTGGATTGCTTATTACATTCCATTAGCTAATAGCTATTAGCTATAACCAATTTTTTCTAAAGATACTTCGCAATTGGATCGCCAGGTTTTGCTTTTAGGAACTTAGAACCCGTTGTATCAGAAGTAAACCTTTGTTTTACCTTGCCATAAGTCTCATCAGTGAGTCCAACGTAGCCTGACTGTTCAACCCACTTCTTAGAATTGTCTAAATAGAAATTAACAAAATCCTTTACTACTGGCTTACTGTCTAGGGACTTTTGGCTAACATATATAAATAGAGGACGAGACAAAGGTGTGTAAGTGTTTGTAGCCACTTTGGACACAGGAGTTGGTGTTTCACAACTTCCTTTCGGAGTTTGCACCGCAACAAGCTGTAGCTGATCTTTCTTCGCCAAGTAGTAAGAAATACCCACGTAGCCTATTGCGTTCTCATCACCAGAAATTCCTTGAACAAGAACGTTTTGATTTTGAGTTGAAGTGTAATCTGTCCGACCGGCTTTAGCTTTTTTGTTAATAGCTTGTGTGAAGTAGTCAAATGTTCCAGTATCTGAAGAAGGCGCATAAAGCGTCAACTTTTGGTTGGGGAACTTCGCATTAACTTGATTCCAGTTCTTTATTTTATTAGTTGATTTTGGACTCCACATTTTGCTAAGTTCTGGAATCGATAAGCATTTCACGAACTCATTTTTCTTATTAGTAATGACAGCAATTCCATCGAGAGCTACAGGTAATTCTACAAAATTAATCCCCTGTTTTTTACATCTACCAATTTCCTCTTTTTTGATAGCACGTGAAGCCCCAGCAATATCAATTTGCCCGGAACAGAACTTACTCATGCCACCGCCAGTACCACTAAAAGCAACGCTAATTTGGGCATCTTGTTTCACCTTTTTGTATTCTTCAGCAACTGCTTGATGAAGAGGATAACCAACGGTTCCACCATCAATACTTATCTGCCGCTTCTGTTCCTCGGCACCGCTACAAGAAGTCATACCCAAAGCCACAAACATTAGTAATGCTTGTAAAAAATGACTGTTCGCTCGACTAAAGAATAGTGATTTCATTAATTTTGACGACTTTACTAAGACTAATCTTCAAGAATTAAGATTTAAAGAAAACGATTTTAACCCAGACTTGCTTAAACTAGACAAGTTGGTTGAAATGAGTGTAAAATTTTATCAATCATGACTTATGTCACTCTCTATAAAAATTAGAGAGTAAAACAAAAAAATCAAAAACTTGCTTTATATCTATGGAGAGTAACTTTCTCTACCATTGAACAGCTACGCCGACATTACACTCATGAATTGCATAAGCGCATTTTTAGTGCCAGCATTAAGTCGTTCAACCGTTGGTTACCTGAAAACGAGCAAAAATTTACTTCTTCATTTCAACGCTTATAAGCTCTTTACTATAAATATCTCCTATCTGTATAATTATACCAGGAAAATACGTTTATTTGAGTGACCAACCGTAATTAGTTAACATACTACCATAGGATTAGTATCAAAAAACAAGATTTTGTAATGTTTTGCTAACAAAAGTCACGGTTAGCAATACGAATTATTTTTAGTCTTTACAAAACTAGGGCGCAGTGCAAAGCCTCTGGCACTCTCGCCTGTGCAAAGAAAGTCAACCTCTAACCATCTGAGTTCGACGAAAAAAAAAGACTAAAAACTAGACATAGTAGCAAGCACATTTAAAA
>JAQYWP010000600.1 GCA_029379285.1 Rhizonema sp. PD38 | reverse complement strand
CACTTAAAGGGAATTATCAACAAACACTATAAAAATCCTATTTGATTTTGGAAAACATTATGAGAAAATACGGTGAGTGTGCAACTGAAAAATTGACCGAATCAGTGAACAGTGAATAGTGAACAAGTACCCGCAGTAGGAACACTTTTTCACTGTTCACAGAATGGTGCAAGCCCCCAAATTTATTAGACTTGGAAAAATTTATTGCAATACGGTTCATTAAAATAATTATTTTTTTTTGCAGCATAGATGTCTTGCAAGTAACGTAAAATATTATGATCAATCCGACTTTTTCGACTTAAATATCCGACTTTACCGACTGACGATATCAGGGATAATAAGCCATAATAAAAACTTAAAAATAAAATCTAGATATTCTTAGCTGTCCACAGACTATTAAAATAGCATTTACTTACAGAAGATAATTTATTGTCTTCTGTATCTATATCGTCTAATGATAATGTGATGACACGAACCTTTGCAACTCTTATTAACTTTTGTGCTGATGAGCAGGCGGCTGTTTCTGTGTTGCAGTAGTTTGTGGACAAAATTTTTACATAAGTCCGTATAGGTCATGCTTACTTTCAACTAAAAGATAATACCATAGCAATTGAGTATTACCAGCAAGCATTAGCGATCGCACGGAAGGTAAAAAATCGTGAAGGTGAAGGGGGATAGCTGAATAATCTTGGTCTTGTTTACTTATATCTGGGCGACAATATTAGATCAATGTCAATTAGTTTTGAGGTGGGGTGAAGAAGAAGGGCTTTCCGCGCTCTTCCTAATTTTCTTCGCAGCCCACTCCGTAATATTTCTCCAACCATTACAACAAGCCTTCCAATACTGTTCGGAAAACTTTGTGATAAAGCTGATTTTGCAGGTTGATATGGGTGCCAACCGCAAAACCAACCGCGACCATGCCAAAAAGACTCAAAGACCAATGAGCGATAAGCCTGACGGCATGGGCTTACCACCGAACAACTAGAGGCATTATTAACACTGCTTATCACCGTACAAGAAAATTACTGCCGACAATTGGGATTAACAGACACAATTCTGAACTTACCGTTGATGGTAGCAGCGGTGTTAACTCTTCTGTGGCGAGATTATGTAGCTCATCAAAAAGGAAAGGCTACTGACCCAATAAAGTATTTCGCTGCACCAGAAAACAAAGATGCGCCGTTTTGTTCAACGACAACGAAAACCGAATGTGCGCGTTAATCGTTGCACCCTTGGAAAGAAAAACAGCGAGGCACTGACCAATTTTTCTTCCAAGCTTCTTCTAAAAGCCTCTTGACAACTGCCTTGTAGCCTTAACTTGTGACAGTAAGAGATATAAACTTGGGTTAAGGTTGGGTTAAAGGCATTGCCCACAAGACAAAACCTAAAATTGTTCAAGTCTTGATTGGCAAAAGACTTGGCAACGGTCATCTGATAGTGAAGACTACTACGCATCTGAAGATGAAGCTCTTATTGGTGGAGTAAAAAAGAATGCGTAGAGGAGAAGTTTGGCTAGTCTGACTCGATCCTACAGTTAGTGATGAAATTGGTAAAATTCGTCCGGTAGGAATTATCAGTGAAACATCATAAAACTTTAATTTTTATCTAATTGGGGATAAAATTTTTTCTATTAAGCAAAAAATTGACAATTTTATTGTTAATAATCGTAAAGTTAAGGTGTTAAGGACTGGAAACCTGATTTTCATACAGGTAAACTAGTAATAAAGAACATCTGTAATTCTATTTATTAAAGGTAGGTGTGGCGCTACAGCATTAATGATTCCAGTACAACTTACACTTAAAAATTTCCTCAGTTACCGTGATGCAACTTTAGATTTTCGCGGGTTACATACGGCTTGCATTTGCGGTTCTAATGGCGCTGGTAAATCTTCTCTGCTGGAAGCTATCACCTGGGCAATTTGGGGTGAAAGCAGGGCGGCTTCTGAAGATGACATTATTCAAACTGGTGCTAAAGAAGTTCGGGTTGATTTTACCTTCCAAACCAGCCAGCAAACTTATCGAGTGATTCGCAACCGCCAGCGAGGTGGAAGTGGGGGGTTGGAATTTCAAATAGAAACTCCTACTGGGTTTCGCGCCCTGACTGGCAAAGGGGTAAGGGCAACACAAGATGTGATTGTGGAACACATCAAGCTGGATTACAATACTTTTATCAATTCTGCCTACCTACGTCAAGGTCGTGCAGATGAATTTATGCTCAAGCGTCCCACCGAACGCAAAGAAATTTTGGCAGAATTGTTGAAACTCAATCAGTACGATGAGTTGGAAGAACGGGCAAAAGAATTATCGCGTCAGTTTAAAGCACGAGCGGAAGAGTTAGAACGTTCTTTGGAATCGATGAAAACTCAACTGCAACAACGCTCCAGCATCGCTGAGAAACGGGACAATCTAGAAACGGAAATCAACCAACTGCAACAAGTACAAGCTTTTGAAAACATTCAATTACAAAGTTTGCAAGTTGTTCAGCACCAACGCAAAAATTGGGAAGAACAGCTGAGTTTTGTTAGGCAACAATGCCAGAATCTGACTTCAGATTGCGATCGCCTCCAGCAAGAGCATTCAGCAATTAACACTCAGATATCCAAATTAGAAGCAATCTTAAGTCAAGAAGCAGAGATTCAAGCTGGATACGCCCAGTACGAAATTCTGCAAACTCTTGAAGTTGCTTTAGCGACAAAATTTGAAGAGTACACTCGTGCTGAAGGGGTGCGTCAGCGTTTAACGCAGCAGCTAACCAAACAAATTAATGAAATCGAGCGACAACTGCAACAAGCTGAAGCCCAACTACAAGCTATACAGCAACAAGAGCAAGAAGTTCAACAAACTCTTAGTAAGTCAGATGAAGTAGAAACGGCTTTAGCACAGCTAGCTACAGCGCGGGAACGTGTTGTGCGTTTGGATCAATTGCAGCTACAAGTGTCGCCTTTACTTCAGCAGCGAGCAAATTTGCAAAGTAAACTAGATCGCGTTCAGGCAGGTCTAGTTGCTCGCTTAGAACAGCTAGAAGCTACAGAAAACCAATTGCAATCGCGATCGTCAAAGCAACCGCAGCTGCAACAAGCAGTGATGGAAGTGGCAATGCAAATTGAGGAAATGGAGAAAAAGCGGGTTTATCTGCAACGAGTTCAAGAAAAGGGACTGGAGAGGCGTAACTTAATTGAACGCCTACAAGCCCACCAACGGGATTATGAAAAACTGCTAGGCGAACTCCAGCAAAAGCTGCAAATGCTTCAGAACCCGAATGCTATCTGTCCTTTGTGCGAACGTTCCTTAGACGAACATTATTGGAATCGCGTAGTGGACAAAACCAAAGTCGAGTACAAAGATGCCGAAGATGAGTTATGGATAGTTAGGGAACGAATGTCTGTCTCGGACAGAGAAATTCAGGTACTCAGGTCGGAATACCGAGAAATATCGCAACAATTGACTCATGGAGATGACTTACGCGAACATCGAGGGCAATTAGCAGCACAGTTGCAACAGACAAGTGATGCGGAACAACAACTACAACAAATTGCTGAAGAAAAGCAGCAACTCAGGCACTGTTTAGAAGTAAGTGATTATGCTCCCGACGGGCAAGCTGAACTGCGACAGTTAGAGGACTATCTACAACAACTCAATTATAATGAGCAAGACCATGCTCTTGCTCGGAACGAAGTAGAGCGGTGGCGATGGGCAGAGATTAGACTCAGTCAAATCAAAGATGCAACTAAGCGACAAGCGCAATTGGCTGCTCGAAAACCAGAAATTCAGGCACAAATTGCTCAATTACAAACTAGAATGCAGCAAGAGGAAATAAATTCTGACTGTGCCAGAGAAATAGCCGCTCTTAAACAGCAGATTGCCGAAATTGACTATGACACGGAAAAACATAATAACCTTCGTATTGCTGTTAGGAAAGCTCAATCTTGGCAGTTGGGCTATCAAAACCTTCTGGGGGCGCAGCAGCAGTATCCCCAACTGAAAACAAGATCTCAAGAGTTAGAGATATCGTTGCAAGGGAGATTGGGGGAACGGCAAAGACTTGTCGCTCAAATTGAAAGCATCGTCCATCAGATGGAAGAAACAGCCAACCCAACTGCTCAAATTCAAGCATTAGAGCAGCAGCAGGTATCGCGCAGACGACAACTCGATGAACATCTTGGACAATTGGGGCGTCTCCAACAGCTTGTTCATCAACTGGAAACACAGCAAGTTCAGTACGAGCAATCAACTCAGCAATTACTTGAAGCAAAGCGACAGTACCGTATTTATCAGGAGTTATCACAAGCGTTTGGTAAAAATGGTATCCAAACATTGATGATTGAAAATGTGTTGCCACAATTAGAAGCAGAGACAAATCAACTTCTGTCGCGACTCAGTGCTAACCAATTGCATGTTCAATTTATTACTCAAAAAGCTGGGCGGAGTGGTAAGGCAACAAAGAAAAATGCTAAGCTGATAGACACTTTGGATATTGTGATTGCTGACGCCATCGGAACGCGAGCTTATGAAACTTATTCTGGTGGAGAAGCGTTTAGAATTAACTTTGCTATCCGTTTGGCATTGGCGAAATTATTAGCACAACGGGCAGGGGCGGCTTTACAATTGTTGATTATTGATGAAGGGTTTGGTACACAAGATGCAGAAGGATGCGATCGCTTGATTGCCGCAATTAATGCGATCGCTGCCGATTTCGCCTGTATCCTCACAGTCACTCATATGCCTCACCTCAAAGAAGCTTTCCAAGCTCGTATAGAAGTTAGTAAAACTCAGCAAGGTTCGCAGATGCGGTTATCGATTTAGACAAATCATATTATGTCCCGTTAAATACTTATAATAGCTTCCTTCTTTGTTAGTAGTTAATTGCAATTAACCCTCAACTATTAACAATTAACTACCAACACTCTTGTTGAGTGATTATCCGAACTTGATATAATATCAAATCCGGTAGCATCAAAGTGATATGATTGGAACGAAAAAAATCAAGGGTGCATTGTTAAGGTGATCGCTTCTTACTGACGTGCGCTCAAATTAACTTATCTGATGTGAGTCTTTGACTTCGGCTAATGACTGGAGTGCATTAAAGTATCTCTGTTTCCAAAATTACGCCTTAGCGTTCCTGTAGGGTAGGTATCGCACCTCCCAAAACCCAGATAAATATCACTAATCAATAAATTCTTTGTTATGTATGATAGCACTTGTAAATTTATTGCCGAAATGTATTCTCCTGATTTCGCTACGTGGTTGTTAGGAGAACCCATTACTTTGACTAAATTAAGCCCTACAGAATTATCCTTAGAACCAATTCATGCTGATGCTTTAATACTATTGCAATCAGACGAAGTTGTTCTACACATAGAATTTCAGACTCAGCCAGATGAAAATATGCCTTTTCGCATGGCAGATTATCGCTTAAGAGTGTACCGCCGCTTTCCTAATAAACGAATGTACCAAGTCGTAATTTACTTGGATAAAACTACATCTGAAAAAGTGTATCAAACCACCTTCGATATTGAAAATCTTCGACATGAATTTTCCGTAATTCGGTTGTGGGAACAACCTCCAGAAATATTCTTGAGAACAACAGGGTTACTGCCGTTTGCTGTATTAGGTGCTACTAATAACAAGGTGGGCATACTACAAAAAACAGCAGCAGCTGTTGAGAAAATTGCTGAACAGCGAACACAAAGTCAGAACTTACGCATTGACAGAAAGACTAGAATGTGGAATCGAACCACATTTCTGTGCTAG
>JAQYWP010000599.1 GCA_029379285.1 Rhizonema sp. PD38 | reverse complement strand
GTGAATCTCTGTATATTTATTTAGATTATTTCTCATTTGTATAAGGTACATCTAAAATTATGAGGGGTCTAAATTCAGTCCAAAAACTATTCGGATACGAATCAACTATGAATTCTTGGTTCTGGATACAGAGTTGCTAGTAACTCACTTTCAACAACAGCCAATTCTTCTAATCGTTGTCTAACAATTTCACGGTCAAAATAGGTATCAGCCAACACCCAGTAAACACCAAAATGGCGTGCTTCAGATGCCATCAAGCTGCGATAAAATTTTGCTAATTCTGGTTCGGGACAGTGAGTTGCTAGTAATCCCAGTCGTTCGTGACTACGTGCCTCAATTAAACCAGTGACGAGCATTGAATCTAAAAAGCGATCTGGTTCGGTGGGACGAACTTGGGCTTTTAAACCAGCACCGTAGGGAGGTGGAGGCAGAGGAGCTAAGGGAATTCCCCGGCGTTCCAGCCATTGATTGACTAACTCAAAGTGTTCTAGTTCTTCACGGGCGATCGCAGTTAATTCCCGTACCATTTTGGTATTGGAAGGGTAGCGAAACATAAAGTTTAACGCGACGCCTGCAGCTTTGCGTTCGCAATGGGAGTGATCGAGGAGAATTGTGTCGAGGTTGGCTAGTGCCTGTTCTACCCAAGCCATACTGGTGGGTTGTTTTAAGGCGTTGATAGTTTGTAAATGATTTGAAAGCACATTCATTAGGGGTACGAGAACTGGCAGAAATAGATCGCTCTCCTTAAAATATAATGGCTATCAAGTATTCCCAATTGAAAAACCTCGAAGTTTTGGTTTAAATGTGGCTAACTGCACTTGAAAATTGACGCGAAGGCGAGTTTCACCGCTTCTCACTTCCAAAGTCCAATTACCCGAGTAAGTAATGTTCCCAATGGTAAACCGTTGCGGTCTGTAAAGGCGATCGCCTGTTGTTCTTGTGTAATATCTGCAATCCTTAATCTCTGTTTCAGTAATCGCATGTCCCGTAGATTAATTCATAGAAGATAAAATTGCTCAAAAAGTTAGAAACTTTAACACAGTTGCAGGAATAGTTGTAATGACTGATTTTAGAATTGAAACTGATAGTTTAGGTGAAGTCAAAGTGCCAGCCAATCAACTTTGGGGAGCACAAACACAGAGATCGCTTGAACACTTCAGCATTGGAGACGATTTGATACCACGAGAAATGATTTTGTCGTATGCGGTTCTCAAGAAGGCAGCCGCAATCGTCAACCGAAAAGAGAAACGCTTAGAAGATCAGCAGACGAACTTGATTGTGCAAGTGTGTGATGAAATTCTAGCAGGACAACATCATGATCAGTTTCCATTACATGTGTGGATGACAGGCAGTGGGACTCAGTTCAATATGAACGTTAATGAAGTGATTTCAAATCGCTGCTGTCAGATAGCAGGAACGAAATTGGGTAGCAAAACTCCTGTCCACCCAAACGATCACGTAAACATGTCACAGTCGTCGAATGATTCGTTCCCATCTGCAATGTGTATAGCAACGGTACAGGGAGCAAAAGAACGTTTGATTCCGGTTTTGCAGCAGTTACGAGATGCGATCGCCAAAAAAGCACAAGCTTGGCAAGACATCGTCAAAATTGGTCGAACTCACCTGCAAGACGCAACACCACTCACACTCGGGCAAGAGTTTTCTGGTTATGCAGGGCTGTTGGAGGATAATCTAGAGCGATTAGAACAGAGCTTACAAGGAGTTTATCGCTTAGCATTGGGTGGAACAGCTGTTGGAACTGGAATTAATACTCTACCAGGATTTGACAAAGCTGTAGCGCAAGAAATTGCTGATTTAACGAATTTACCGTTCGTGACGGCTCCAAACAAGTTCACAGTTCAAGGTTCGCACGATGCTCTCGTTCAATTCAGTGGTGTTCTGAAAACGCTGGCAACATCATTATATAAAATTGCCAATGATATTCGGCTCTTAAGCTGCGGTCCACGCTGCGGATTCAATGAACTTAATATTCCTCAAAACGAGCCAGGTTCATCGATCATGCCGGGTAAAGTCAATCCAACGCAGTGCGAAGCTTTAACGATGTTGGCACTGCAAGTCATTGCAAATGATTTAGCAGTCACAATGGGCGGTGGCAGTGGTTATTTAGAGATGAACGTCTACAAGCCTCTGATGATTTTCAACATTATGAAATCGATGCGGTTACTGCACGACGGTTGCCATAACTTCCAAATCTTTCTGATTGAAGGAACTGAGCCTAATCGCAAGCAGATTGATCGGTTCGTTCAGCAATCGCTCATGCTCGTTACCGCTCTCAGCCCAACAATCGGTTACGACAAAGCTTCACAAGTTGCACACTATGCTCTCGATCACGATCTCACACTCAAAGAAGCAACGCTGAAACTAGGATTCGTCAGTGAAGCCGACTATGACAAGATTGTCGCTCCGAAAAAAATGGTTGCACCTCACAGTTGAAGCAATTCTCTTCAAGTAAACCTAAACGACTCACAAAAACTGTAGGAGAAAAATCAATGTCAAACAATAAACATGGTGTCGAGCTTTTACGCGATTCAGTTTTGAACAAGTCTACCGCTTTTACTCTTGAAGAGCGGGAAAAACTGGGATTAGTCGGGCTGATTCCTGATGTCACTGAATCTGAAGATTTGCAGATGCGTCGAGTCATGCAGCAGCTGGGACATAAAAATACCGATCTTGATCGCTACATTTACTTGATTAGTTTGCTCGACAACGATGAAACGTTGTTTTATCGTGTGATTATGTCCGATCCCATGCGGTTTTTGCCGATTGTCTACGATCCAACAATCGGGGAAGCGTGTCTCAAATTCGGACATATTTTCCGTCGTCCGCGTGGGATGTATTTATCGATCGCTCATAAAGGACGAGTGAAAGAAATTCTGTGCAACTGGACAGTTAAAGATGTGCGCTTTATCTGTGTTACCGATGGCGGTAGAATTCTTGGACTTGGCGATTTGGGTGCGAATGGAATGGGAATCCCTATCGGCAAACTGCAACTTTACACCGCAGCCGCAGGTGTTCCTCCTGAAGGACTGTTGCCTATGTATCTCGATGCAGGCACAAACAACGAATCATTGCTCAACGATCCGCTCTATTTGGGACTACGCAAAACTCGACCTTCAACTGATGAATTGTATGCCTTTGTAGATGAATTTGTGGAAGCGGTACAAGAAGTTTTTCCGCGTTGCTGTATTCACTTTGAAGATTGGACGGGTAGTGATGCGGTGCAGTTGTTAGCTCGCTATGCAGAGAAAGTATGCTGCTACAACGATGACATTCAAGGAACGGCAGCGATCGCGATCGCGGGTATAATCAGTGCGTTAAAGGTGACGAAAAGCCAACTCAAAGATCAACGAATTCTATTTCTCGGAGCAGGTTCGGCAGGTATTGGGATCGCGAATATGATTGCGACGGCAATGACGCTCGAAGGACTCTCAACTGAAGACGCTCAGTCACGGATTTCTATGTTTGATGTGAATGGGTTGCTAGAGCCAAGCCGTAAGGATTTGTTTGAGTTCCAAAAACCTTATGCTCATCCTCATGAACCGACAAAAGACTTCGTAGAAGCAATTAAATCCATCAAGCCAACTGCAATTATTGGAGTCAGCACAGTTGGTAAAGCCTTCACGCAGCAAGTCGTTGAAACTATGTCACAGATTAATGAGCGTCCGATTATTTTTGCGCTCTCAAATCCCACCGATCATGCCGAATGCACTGCCGAACAAGCTTACAAATGGTCGAAAGGCAAAGCACTGTATGCGGCAGGAGTACAGTTTCCCAACGTGCAGTATGATGGAAAGACATTGTTACCGGGTCAAGCGAACAATTTTTATATTTTTCCAGCAATCGGGCTTGCGGTTTACGCAACTCAAGCGAAGCGCGTGACTGATGAAATGTTTATTGAAGCTGCTCATGCGGTTTCCGATCAAATCACGCCCGAGCAACTTCAGCAAGGACTCCTTTATCCACCTCAATCGAACATTCTCGAAACCGAAATTCAGACAGCGATCCGAATTGCTAAAGTTGTGTTTGATCACAACCTCGCTGGCGTTGATCATCCCGACGACATAGAAGCGTTTATCCGCAGCCATGTCTACCAACCTAAGTACTCAACCCTTGTTTAGGAGGTAGTAATAAGCCGCTATATTTTTCTTAGCTCAAAAATAGATAGCGGCGATGTTTCTTGACTCATTGCTTTGCGCGATCGCGACACACTCCGATCTGAATTTGAAAAAGGATTTGAGGGTATTATACCCAGAATATGGCCGCAGTTGTCTCATCTACAATATATCACAAGTGGATCGCTGCAACTCTACAAAGAAAGCTTGAAATTTTATGCAGGCGAAATACCAATTTATTCACATGGTTATGGTGCTTCTGAAGCTTTTATCGGGTGTAATACCAATTCAAAAAATGTTTGCGACAGATAGGGCATTACTTTCTTTAATCTCGATATGCGTTATCCCTGCCATCACACACTCTGAATACTACCTCCCTTAGTTTTACCATCTGTCGCATTCTTTTTTCAAATTGGTATAACTTAGAGCCACAACTTGACTCAACTGCCTATGTAATCACTCCTCATACAGCATTCTTTGAGTTTATACCTGTTTCCCAAATCGATGCAGAGCAACCCACTACAATTGACTTGACTTCTTTAAATGTAGGTGAAAGTTACGAATTAATGAACTGTACGAGCAACTGGGTTACGATTACTTTATTAACTACAGCGCTCCTCCCCCACCGCCTTGGTCTGAATCGGATATGGCACAATGGTTACAGGATTCTTATTAACCATCAACAAACAACGATAATTTTCGGTCAAAAAATTGAAGTCGATCACTCAGGGTAAAATTCTGCGAACCGAATCTAATAACCCTGACATATCTAACACTCGTTGTGACCAAGCTTCCGCCTGATGACCTATTTCCGCACGCTTTTTCTCATCTAGCCAAATATTATCCAATATTAATTCCCATCGAGCTAATTGAACTTGGATATTAACTAGTTCCTCAGCAAGTTCAGGTTCGATTTCTGCTGCTGTCCACTCGATAAACCATTGAGTTTCGTTCAGTACCGATTTAACTGCTTCTTTATAAGCAGTATTACAAAATGAGCGTACACGAGCTAAATTAGAAGCTGTATGCCCTAAACGATGTGGAATATCATCACTTTGAAAACGAGCTTGTTTTTCATTTAAATTCAATATTATATCCACCGATTAACTCCTGAGTAATGTGTTTGACGCGTTCTCGAATGACTATGTTTTGAATTATCATTGAACGATTATTTTGGCTTGGACGAATATTGATAATCGACTCGTAAGCAATTGATTGATTAAATGGAGTCCAGTCCGCGCCCCATACATCACGTTGTCTACTACCATCTTCTAGTAGTGCTGCTTCACAAAGAGCGTGTTTCTCGCCGCCTCCAGCTAAAATACCCCGTTCGATATCTACTGCTACTTTAATGTAAATTCTCAAAGTTTGCAGCATTTCTTCAACTTGTTCAAGAGTCGCACGCTCATTAATTATAATTACCAATTCCTCACCTCGTTTTTTATAGTTGCTTATTTTTTGCTGTTATGAAGCAGCACTTTTTTTAGGCTCAGCAGATTGCAACGCACTCGCGTAGTCTTAAAGGTGAACCACCCTACACATGAATGCGGGGGTAGTTCAGTAAATATAGGACTTACGCATTGACAGGAATCTGACTATGTGCCTTCAAACCCACTTTTTGT
>JAQYWP010000598.1 GCA_029379285.1 Rhizonema sp. PD38 | reverse complement strand
CACTGCACTTCTTACTCGCCGCATGGCCAGTAGTGGGCATCTGGTTCACCTCTTTAGGTGTATCAACAATGGCATTCAACCTTAATGGTTTCAACTTTAACTCGAGTGTGATTGACTCACAAGGTCGCGTCATCAGCACCTGGGCAGACATCATCAACCGCGCTAACCTGGGTATGGAAGTGATGCACGAGCGTAACGCTCACAACTTCCCTCTCGACTTGGCTGCTGGTGAGTCCGCTCCTGTTGCACTCTCTGCACCTGCGATCAACGGTTAATTATGATGTATAGACGCGACAAGTATCGCGTCTATCTATAGCGCCTTCCATAAGTAGGGGGCGCTTTTTGCATTTAGTAAAAAGTGTCATAAAGTTCATGCGGCTAGATAAACGGATATTCTCAATGTGCAATTTAAATACGTAGCAGTCAATTACTTATCACAAGCGAGTCCGTTCCTTTTGATATCTTTTTTCTTGGCAAGCTCGCCATACAGAGAAACGGAGTTTGCTGGTGAGCGCTCTTCACCTAAAGTAGACGCTCATGGCGAACGACGTTCGTTGCGTCGCCACGAGCGTCACCTAATAGCTTTAGCAACGTACTCCTTTGGGAAGCAAGCTTGACAAGTAGCGGACGCACCAGAAAAGGGTCAGGGCAAGCTTGTGGCATCACCAGACAGAATGGGCTTATAATTGTATAAATTACTGCTATTTTCAGGAGTACAAGTACGCAAAAAAAGGTTATGACAGGGGGGTATGTGAAAAACTACAGGAAGGAATGAGTAGTCATACAAAATTAAATATACGATGTCATTGCGAATGGCTCGAAGCGGAATGACCCAATTGCAAGGGTTTGGGATTACGTCACTTCGTACCCTTCGGGTGACGCTCGTGCCAACGCTACGAACGTCGCTAACGCTACCGAGTCGCGCTCGGTAGCGTAGCGTCTCCCCGAGTGAGAAGACTCGCTCGAAGGATCGCAGTCGCCTACGGAGGAAACCGCCTACCGCTCTGCGTCTACGCAATCACATAAATATTTTTGTATAAGGGAACTCCAAGAAATAAATTATCCAATTCTCAAACTCAACCTATTTCCTCATTCCCCCTGCTAGAGTGCTCCCGGCGCGGCATACGTGGTGCTTAGTCGTTGGTCATCGGGATGGAAAAAGATCATGATTCTTGCCTTCTCTTCCCTATTACCCATCACCCATTAGCTATTTTTACTCGTCTATCCGACCCAACTTCAGCTATTATTGAGTATAAATACTTAAAATAGATTGACTAAGATAGAAGACTTGTTTAAAATTGTTAAAAAAGATTAAGAGATTTAACGAAGTCTCAACGTACAAGCAATGCTTGCACCATTTGTTATGACTTTTTACGGCTTTCTGGGGGTACTACCCTCTATACCCAAACCAGTAGTCATTTGTGCGATTTTGTCGGTGACATTGAGCGCGTATCAGCAGTAGAAAAATAAGTTTTTGTGTCTGATTAGTAACAGTAGTGAGAGGTGCGATGGAACGGTTAATTTCCGGAGACATGAACGCAGAGGAACTTGTTAAAAGATATGCCGCAGGGCAGAGGAATTTTGGAAGAATAAATTTGGAAGGAGCAAATCTAAGTGAAGTTTGTTTAACAGCAGCAAATCTTCAAGAAGCGAACTTTATAGGAGCAGATCTCAGTTGGGCAATTCTACATCGAACAGATTTGAGTACAGCAAACCTGAGAGAAGCTAATTTAAATGGAGCAAACCTAATTGCAGCACTCTTATCAATGGCTACATTTTCTGCTGCAGATCTAAGTAGAGCCAATCTTAGCAATGGAACGTTATTTCAAACCAATCTCAGGGACGCAAATCTGACACGAGCTAATTTAAGTTGGGCTTGCTTGGTTGAAGCGGATTTAACTAATACCATATTATATCGGACAGATTTGACTGGAGCCGATCTCACCAGAGCCGATTTGAGAGAAGCAATCCTGATTGGAGTCACTTTCAGAGGAGCAACTTTAACAGAGACAATTATGCCCGATGGTACAATTCACGAGTAAACTACCCACACTGACCCGGAGTAGCGGGTATAGTGTGGGCTTTCAGCAACCCTGAAGAGTCTGTACTGAGCGAGCAATACAAACCCTTCGGTATCCCTTGCAGGTTTACAAAGACTGCCCCAATTACTGCTATAACTTTCGAGGCGTTATGATCTGCGTCTCCACACCAACCACAAGCCGGATTAATACATTTAAAAGCTTTGGCAGAATGTTCACCAATCCACTTCTTGGTTAGGCGTTAACTTGCAAACAATGGTTAGAATTTGTTCCATGTTTCGACCTCACATGTGAATTACAAAAAAAAGGGAACTCTTAACGGGGAACGGGCAATAGGGCATGATAAATATAAACATTACTTACGCAGTCAACCTCCCAGTTTTAGCGAGCAAGCCCTGATCATATACTCAGGACTTAGGGCTCAGCACTGATAACACACTTTGCCAGATCAGCCAAACATTTAGTCCTCCTATCACCAATGCGACACCCCAAGAGACGAGTTTTAACCATAATGGATTGACAAATTCACCCATGAACTGGCGATCGCTAGTAAACATGACTAACGGGAAGACAGCAAACGATAGTTGGAAGCTTAAGAGGACTTGGCTAAAAATAAGTAATTTAGTGGTACTGCCATCACCGAACAAGACAATACAGATGAGAGAAGGAATAATTGCTGCTAGTCTACTGATTAAACGGCGTACCCAAGGAGTCACACGTAGATTCAAAAAACCTTCCATAACGATTTGCCCAGACAAAGTTGCCGTCAGGGTTGAACTTTGACCTGAAGCGAGTAAAGCTAAGGCAAAAACAAAACTGGCAACCTTCACACCTAACAGAGGAGACAACAATTTGTAAGCATCTTCAATTTGTGCTACTTCCTGATGTCCCGAAAAATGAAAAGCTGCGGCGGCGACAACTAAGATAGCCGCGTTGACAAACAACGCAAACGTTAAAGCAATCGTTGAATCAATTGTGCCAAACTTGATGGCTTCTCGTTTCTTTTCTGGGGTGTGTTCCCATGCCCGTGTTTGTATAATTGCTGAATGTAAATATAAGTTATGCGGCATCACAGTAGCACCTAAAATACCCAGAGCAACGTATAACATCTCCTGTTGTTGAACAATGGCTGGGTGAGGCACAAAGCCAAGCATAACGCTGCCGAAATCTGGGTGCGAAAAGATCACCTCTAGCACAAAACACAGTCCAATGCTAGATACTAAAGTAATAACTAAAGCTTCAAGATACCGAAACCCATGTCGCTGTAACATGAGTAACACGATGACATCCAAACTGGTGAGGCACACGCCCACAAACAAAGGGATGTGAAACAATAAATTTAGGGCGATCGCACCACCAATGACCTCCGCTAGGTCAGTGGCGATAATACCAATCTCAGCAAGTATCCAGAGGACAATATTAACTTTCTGGTTGAATTGGTTTCGACAAGACTTAGCCAAGTCTAGTTCGGTGGCGACAGAGAGACGCACGCACAAAGACTGTAACAAAATGGCGATAAAGTTAGATAGGAGAATGACACTCAGAAGTGTGTAACCGAACTGAGCGCCACCTGCAATATCTGTAGCCCAGTTTCCTGGGTCCATGTAACCGACACTTACCAGATAACCAGGTCCGGCAAAAGCTAGGAGTTTCCGCCAAAAGCCTTTCCCCTCTGGAATAGTGATACTGCGGTAAACTTCAGGGAGACTTGGCTGTGTTTCTGTGTTTTCCAGCAAGGGCATTGTTTTAAAATTTTTATGTAGTCTTTCATATTTATCTCACAATCATCTAATTTTCGCCTCTGCTCTCGATTCTACTTCTATCTTGAGAATTAGATTGCTCTCTACTACCCGAGCGTCGTAGAGAATAGAGAGTGGTATAGTCCATTGCTAAAGGTCATGACAACTCCACACACCTCCACTGCGCGGTAGGTGTGGCCTATGGCTACTACTGGTTGACGTTCAATTTCTCACCACCACGCCTTATATCTCACCACTGATCCGGAGTACCGGATTCAGTGGGAGGCTTACGGCAGAATAGCTAAAAAAATCCTGCGCCCTGTATACTCCAAATCCATATAATTAATAGAGAAGTGGAACACAACGAAACACGGAATCACAGCCTATAGCACCATTTGGCTTTAGGGTTGCTGTATGTGGGCTCTTCAGAGGAAGCAGGAATTTGTGAAATGGCAAAACATCGGCCTTCTTGACAAAACCTTTGCTCAGTTCACGCGCTTATCTGTAAGTGTCATCTTCTGCACATTCAATTTTACAATTGTCACAAAAGAGAGCGGAACACTGAAATCTATGGCAAGATTAGAAACCCGCACCGAACCAATGGTGCTAAACATGGGTCCCCACCACCCCTCCATGCATGGGGTTATGCGGTTAATTGTTACCTTAGATGGCGAGGATGTCGTTGATTGTGAACCAGTCATTGGCTACTTGCATCGAGGAATGGAAAAAATTGCCGAGAACCGCACCAACATTATGTACGTTCCTTACGTAAGTCGGTGGGACTACGCAGCAGGGATGTTTAATGAAGCCGTTAGCGTCAATGCTCCAGAGCAACTGGCAGGCATTCCGGTGCCCAAACGCGCCAGCTACATTCGCGTTATTATGCTGGAATTGAACCGCATTGCTAATCACTTGCTGTGGTTTGGTCCATTCCTAGCTGACGTCGGCGCTCAAACTCCCTTTTTCTACCAATTCCGCGAACGGGAGATGATTTACGACTTGTGGGAAGCGGCTACAGGTTACCGAATGGTAAACCACAACTACTTCCGCATTGGTGGCGTTGCCATTGACTTACCTTATGGTTGGGTTGACAAGTGCTTGGACTTCTGCGATTACTTCTTGCCGAAAGTTGACGAGTACGAACGCTTGGTGACGAATAACCCCATCTTCCGCCGTCGGATCGAGGGGGTTGGTACCATCACTCGTGAACAAGCGATTAATTGGGGACTTTCTGGTCCCATGTTACGTGCTTCCGGCGTCCAGTGGGATTTGCGGAAAGTAGACCACTATGAATGTTACGACGATTTCGACTGGGATGTACACTGGGAAACAGCTGGTGATTGCCTAGCTCGTTATGTGGTACGGATGCGGGAAATGCGTGAATCTGTGAAGATTCTTCGCCAAGCGATCGCAGGACTTCCTGGAGGCTCTTTTGAAAACTTGGAAGCCAAGCGGATGGCTGCCGGGAAAAAATCCGAGTGGGATGGTCCTGATTACCAGTACGTTAGTAAGAAAATTGCTCCCACTTTCAAAATCCCCAAAGGTGAAATTTACTCTCGTGTAGAAAGCGGCAAAGGTGAACTGGGTATTTATCTAGTTGGCGATGATAACCCCTTCCCCTGGCGGTGGAAGATTCGCGCGGCTGATTTCAACAACGTTCAGATTGTACCTGAGTTATTGAAGGGTGTGAAATTGGCAGATGTTGTGGTCATTCTAGGTAGTGTTGATATCATCATGGGTTCTGTCGATAGATAAGCGATGTGTTGTTAATTATACACTCTGTATTACTTAAAGAGTAGTACCTAAAATTAGAGCAGCTGTATCACAATACAGCTGCTCTAATTTTTAACAAAAACATAGGATTTGTACTACTTCCGAACCGCCAGAAGAATACTGAATTTAATTAACCGCCTTGGCTAATGTTACTGGAGTTTGGACTAAAAGCTCAGGCTCAGAAAAAAGTACTTAGAGAATTAAAGA
>JAQYWP010000059.1 GCA_029379285.1 Rhizonema sp. PD38 | reverse complement strand
GCCTTTGGGGTTCGTTATCAAATAGCCTTATGCAAGTCTTAAACTTCCGTCATGAATCAGGCGCAGCCTTTGCAGCAGTTGAAGCCTACTTTGCGAGTGGCAGTCCCACTGTAGTTTTTACTACAGCAGGACCTGGGATCACGAATGCCTTGACCGGGTTATTTGCCGCGCGTGGTGAGGGAGCAAAAGTGATTCTCCTATCAGCTTGCACCTCAGCACCGCAGCGTGGACGATGGGCAATTCAAGAAACCAGTACCACCACACTGCCCAGCGAAGGCATATTTACTTCGGGGACACTGTTTAACTATGCTACCACAGTAGAATCCGCAGCTCAATTACCGCAGATTTTTCGTATCTTAGCGCTTGGTTTATCACAGCCTGGAGGATTTGTTGCTCACTTAAGTATTCCTACTGCTGTCCAAACAAGTTTAATAGAAGAGACATCCTTGCCGGGGCGAGGTCTTTCTTGTTCTCTAACCGCACCCAGTCAAGATACAATCAAGAAAACCGTACAGTTACTTTCAGAAGGACCGTTTGCTATTTGGGTAGGATTTGGTGCTCGTGATGCTGCAGAAGAAATCCGCCAACTTGCAGAGAGTACTGGTGCTGCCGTCATGTGTTCGCCTCGAGGTAAAGGTATCTTTCCCGAAGATCATCCCCAGTTTGTCGGTGTCACAGGCTTAGGCGGTCATGCTTCGGTAATGACATACATGCAACAGCATTCTCCTTTACATACACTCGTGTTAGGAACGCGCTTGAGCGAACCAACTTCTTTCTGGAATGCAGCGATGGTTCCTCCGGGAGGATTTGTGCATGTAGACATTGACCCAACAGTAGCGGGTGTCGCTTATCCACAAGCTGAAACTTTTGCTGTGCAGTGTGACATTAAAGTATTTGTGCAAGAACTGTTAGAGCACAAAGAACACCTGGCAAGTGCCTCCGCACAAATGATTCCTTGTCCGGAACGCGAATTCGTGGAACTAGGTGCAGAATCTCCAGTCCGACCAGAAGTGTTGATGGAAGCAATTCAAAAAGTCATTGTTGAAGGTAGTGATGTGATCGTCATGGCTGAGTGTGGTAACTCGTTCACTTGGTCAACGCACTTTCTCCATTTTTCCCAGACAAATCGCTACCGAGTCAGTACTGGAGTCGGCGCAATGGGGCATGCTGTCACAGGAGTCGTCGGTGCAGCTCTTGCAAGCAACAATAAAGCAGTTGCGATCGTTGGGGACGGTGCAATGTTGATGAACAACGAGATCAACACAGCAGTGAAATATCAGATCCCCGCTATTTGGATTGTCCTCAACGATGCCCGTTACAACATGTGCCATCAAGGTATGCAAATGTTGGGAATGACAGGTGCAGACGCAACGATGCCCGAGACAGATTTTGCCATGATTGCTTATGCCATGGGAGCCAAAGGTACACGCGTTAACAAAGAGTCCGATATCGAAGCTGCTTTAGAACAAGCAATGGCAGCGACTGGTCCTTTTGTGATTGATGTCTTGATTGACCCAGATCGACGCGCACCATCAAAAGGACGCAATCAAGGTCTAGCGGCACAAGGAGTCAAATCGACTCCAGCGAAGAAGGCGACATCTCACATTTCATTTCCAAATATTTAACAGCTAATAGGTTCGTAGTTGCGCTACTCTGCGAGAAGCCGCTCCGCGTCTACAGCGCATTCTTTTTTACTACTACGCACGAGAGCGCAACTACGAACAAATATTAGTGAAACTTAGGTGAACGAGGAGACAAAGGTGAACCTTTTTGAAACTGTTGAAGAAATGGGTCACGAGCAAGTCCTCTTCTGTCATGGAAAAGACCCAGATATTAAAGCGATTATTGCTATCCATGACACAAGCTTGGGATCTGCAATGGGGGCAACAAGATTATGGCCATATGTCAATGAAGAAGCAGCTTTAAAAGATGCTCTTCGTTTAAGTCGTGGTATGACTTATAAAGCTGCCTGTGCCAACATTCCCGTTGGTGGTGGAAAAGCAGTTATTATTGCTAATCCTGAAAATAAAACAGACGACCTGTTAAGAGCTTATGGAAGATTTATTGAACGTCTTAACGGACGTTTTATTACAGGTCAAGACGTAAATCTTACCGCTCAAGATGTCAGAACAATTAGTAGAGAAACTAGTTACGTCGTTGGAGTAGAAGAAAAGTCTGGCGGACCTGCGCCGATAACGGCTCAAGGAGTCTTTCTAGGCATAAAAGCTGCTGTAGAGTTTGGTCTACAGAGTGAAAGTATCGATGGACTGAAAGTCGCGGTTCAAGGTCTGGGAAATGTTGGTAAAAATCTCTGCCAATATTTACACGAAAATGGTGCTAGACTTTTTGTGACTGATATAAGTCCAGAGAAAACACAGGAAGTCAAACGTCTTTTCGGAGCAACTGTTGTTGAACCCGACCAAATTTTCTCTCTTGATGTCGATGTTTTTTCTCCTTGTGCTTTAGGTGGCATTCTCAATAGTGAGACAATTCCTCGTATTCAAGCTCCAATTATTGCTGGTTGTGCTAACAATCAATTGGGTCTGGAGCTAATCCACAGTCAAATGTTAGCAGAAAAAGGAATTCTTTACTGTCCGGATTACGTCATTAATGCCGGAGGACTAATCAACGTTTATAACGAAATGATTGGTTATAACGAAGAAAAAGCTTTTCAGCAACTGTACAACATTTACGACACATTGCTGGAGATTTTTGAAATAGCTCAAACACAGCAAACAACGACTAATGATGCTGCCAAGCAATTAGCAGAGCAAAGAATCCTGATGGCAAGACATCTCAAAAATCAGCAGATGTCAAATCTATCTTATACGTTGCGTCAGACTGTAGCCACCGAAGTTTTGGCTCAGCCATAGTAAATGGGGACGTGGGAACACGGGAACTTGGTGAAACAGCGTTGTTGGAGGGTTTACCTCCGCAGGCGACTGCTGTCTGTGTTGGGGGATGCGGAGAGTACCAACTCAATCTGTCTTTTTTATTCTCCCATTTCCCACTCCTAATTCCCGACTCCCCCCCCTTGAACAAGAGGGGGATATTGAATATTTAAGGAGTATTAGCGGAAAAAAATACATTTGCGACATCTGCTTATATTGCCACTTCACCTGAGAGTGCCTTTGACTACCTATGTAGTTTAAAAAACTTGGATGAGTGGACACTCTACAGCCGCATGAAAGAGCAAATTGATGAAGATACCTGGGTTGGTACAGCCTCTGGGTATCACAAAAATCTTTACTATCACGTCAAAAGACTTGAACACCCTCGTTTTTACGGCATTGAGTGGCACTGCGGCTTAGAGTATCAGAAATATTATCAGGTTTACCCAGTCCTGCTTTTCCCTTCCGACTACATTGAGCCGGGGACAGATGAAAAGGGTGTGTACTTCCACTGGCTGAGTTTTGTCGATCCAAAACGGCAGACTCAAATGATTATGCAGGGAATTCACGCAGTACATACTTCCGAGTGTCGTTCTCTCAAAGCTAATTTAGAACGCAAAGCTGGTCTTAACTCCGCAGCCAAGGGACGCTACTTTATAGATACTGACACTATCTACGTCGATGCCCCAGTGGAAATGGGAGTCGAGTTTTTATCAGATCTGCGCCTGATGGATGATTGGGCACATTTGCTACATGCAGATGGAGAGATAACTGCCCAGTCTGGTGAGTTTCGCGATGAATATAACCAAAAGGTAAAAGTGACTCTGGAAGTCAAACCTGTGAACAAATGGTATTTGTTGGAGCAGGAGTTCTTTTATCCAGATCACGGATTTTATCAGCGTTCTCCAATGATGCTCATCCCAGCCTCTCATGCTTTCGGTGATCCAGAGGCCCCTGGTTTCGTCCTACATCGGATTACATTCTGGCGATCAGGTGAGTCTTTGCCCCACGGCAAACTTCAGATTGAAGACTTTGGCGCTGAGAGCATGAACATCAAACGTTTGGTTGAAGCTAAGGCAGGCAACTTAGAGTCATTCAACCGTGGAATGAGCTATCTACCGAAGAGTTGATGGTTAATCGTTAGTTGTTAGTAGGGGCGGGTTTAATTGTATGACTCGAAGAAGTGAAACCTGCCCCCTACAGTTGTTACATAGAACAATTAATACCAAAAACTTAACAATCAATAATCAACAACTAACAACTAATAACGTAATGAAATTAGAACAACTTTCCAAAATCTCTTTTACAGTAATTGCCGATGGTCTGGATAATCCTAAAGGTCTTTGCTTTGGTCCTGATGGTAGTCTCTACGTGGCAGAGGTGGGAACAGGAGGAAATGGAGCTAGCGTTCCATCACCAAGCGGTCAAGGTTCTTTAAGTTATGGTACTACTGGTGCTATCACTAAAATTGAGAATGGTACTGCTAAGCGTATATTTACAGGACTCCCTTCCTTAGCATTTCCAGATGGGACTGGAGCTGCCGGTCCTCACGATATCAAGTTTGATGCTACGGGCAAAGCTTATGTTCTGATTGGGTATGCCGCTGCTCCTGCATTACGGGATACCACATTAGGTCAAACTGATTTGGGAAAAATTATTACTCTCGATTTCAATACAAATACGTGGATAAGTATCGTAGATATCGCTAATTATGAACTTTTTAATAATTCTGTATTAAGTAATTGTGAAGTTGTCAGTAACCCCTTGTCTTTTTATGTAGACGGAGATACGATTGTATTGGTTGATGCAGGGGCAAACGACTTACTCAGTGTAAGTATTGATGGCAGTAATCTTAAGATAATTTCTGCAATTCCTCAACAAGTATTAAAGAATCCAATATTCCCTCGTCCTGAGTCCCTCAATTTTGATCGCGGACACGTACCGCCTCCTAGTGCTTATCGTGAAGCACCACCATCGCAAATTAGCATTCAATCAGTACCGACAGGAGTTGTTAAAGGTGCTGATGGCGCATATTACGTCAGCGAATTTACTGGTTTTCCTTTTCCTGAAGGTGGAGCGAAAATCTATCGAGTTGATGCTGATGGTCAATTCACGGTTTATGCAGAAGGTTTTACCCAACTGATTGATTTGGCTTTTGACGCTCTTGGCAACTTGTATGTTTTACAGCACGCTGATCAGTCAGGTTGGAAAGGAAAACTAGATGGTTCTTTGATCAAAATAGCTCGCGATCGCACCTGTACAACTCTCCTGAGTGGTAACGGACTAGAATCACCTGCCGCTTTAACCATCGGTCCTGACGGTGCTTTTTATATCATTAACCGAGGTGGTCGTCCAGGAGAGGGGCAAGTTATCCGTATTGAGGATAAATAAAAAGTTTCCTTTGTGAACCTACTTTAATGTGTTCATTTCATTGCACAAGGGCAAGTGAAAACTGTTTGTAAATGGAGTAATAAACCCGAATTAAAACAATTCGGTCATACCGAGTTGCATTCAATCCTTACGTTATAGGCGATCGCTGTTAACACATAACTAACAACTTCTCGCGTTAGTAAATCTTCCAGAGTGTAAGAAAAACTACATACTTACTAATTTTTTATTTCCTAGCAGTGCCAGGAAATACCTTTCTCAAGTATGTATCAACAATGAAAAACGTTCCCAAGCTCAGCCTGGGAACGACAAATAGCTTACGTACAAGTATAACTCAACTCATCAGTAGGTAATTATGAGGTTTGTAAAAAATTTGTCCGTCACCTTAGTCAGTGCCGTCTTGATGTTTGTGCCAGTAGCTGCTAAAGCCCATGAGAAACCTGTATCTTTGGAGTACGAAACTTCTATAGGTAGACCTGCTAACCTGGTAAATGGCGAGTTTCCTGGCGTTCCCGGAACCCTTGCTGTGCCTCAGGGTATAGCAGTTGATGCTGATAGAAACGTCTACATCAGTAACGGTCGTGGTATTGACCGCGTCGATGTATTCGATCCTCAAGGTAACTACATTAGATCAATTGGCAGCAGTGGTAGTGGTCCTGGACAGATCGACGAGCCATTAGACCTCAAATTCAGCCCCGTTGATGGCAACCTCTATGTAGGTGATGGTTTTAACGAACGTATTGATGTATTCGATCCTCAAGGTAACTTTGTCAGATCCTTTGGTTCCTTTGAAGGTCCTATAGCGGGTAGAGGATTCTTTGGGCCTGGGGGTTTCCAATTCGATAAGAGAGGCAATTTGTATGTCGGTGATTTTAGCGCTGATGTCGTTAAGGTGTATGGCAGACACGGTCAACTCATCAAAACCATTGGTAGCTCAGGCACAGGACCTGGGCAATTTCAAGGTCCTGCTGGATTAAACATCTCCCAAAAAACAGGGAATATCTTTGTGACTGACCAGTACAACAACCGCATTCAGGTATTCGATCCACGTGGGAACTTTCTATATACCTTCGGCAGTGAGGGTCAAGGTGAAGGTCAGTTTGAAAACCCAATCGGTATCGAACTGGATGAGAATGATAATATCTACGTAGCTGATGCTGTCAATAGCCGTGTTCAAGTATTCACTGTAAAAGGTAAATTCATCACATCATACGGTCAACCTGTCACCGATTCATCAGGCAATATCGTACCACCTCCAGCCCAAACTGGACCTACAGCTTCACCTTATGGCAACCCTCTCGACCTGACTCCTGGTAAATTCAATTGGACTGCAGGTGAGCATTATGCAAATGGCAAGCTCTACGTCGGTGATTTCTTCCAAGGTCGCGTCCAGGTGTTAGACGTCAAAGGCGGCAAAGCTTTCCATTGGTAATTTCATCTTTTCACAGACTTTGGAGCGTGGGTTGGAAAATCTTACTCCTTTCCCGCTCCTCTAATTAAATGAACCGCCAAGACGCCAAGAGAGCCAAGAAAGAAGTAAAGAAGATAGGTAATTTTACACTCGTGAGTATACGGTTCGGGAAATCTATTTGTTGAGATAGCATTCTAGCGGAGTGGTAAGAGGGAGTTAATTCTTTCTTATACCAATTCTCTGAAAGAAGGCAACAGATACAGTGGGTAGGGGCTTTCCGGCCCACAGCCCTTATAGGAATTTGATGTGTAGCGAAGTTTTAGGGAATTGGTATTAGCTCCTTGCTGGAATGCTTCCCTACCAAAAAGAGCAAATTTCTTATCCGAATCTTATTAAGGGGATATCTTCTTAAATTGAGCGAACAGAATAACAAAAAATTTATAAAAATCGGTGTAATGATTTCAACAATAGAAAAAACAATTAGCATTACCGACTTACTGCAAAACTGGCTTCAGAGGCAAGTTACTGAATCAGGTTGGACTTGGTTGGATCAGAAGAGGACGCAAATTAAAAGTGGTGATAATACGCGAGTGTTCTTCACTGCTTTTAGCTCTGTACCTCGTTATATAGGTAAGAACAATTTAGAGCTAACACCATTTGATTTAAAGGCGGCTTCAGCAGTTCGTCTAGGTTGGTTCCCCGGACACTGGACTGTAGATCAAGTCGCACGCACCCTGCTTGTACTGGATCTTCCTCAAGATAATGCGACTCAGTATCTGCGAACTCTAGAGCAAGTTTTCTCTGCGGCAGATGTTGGCGAATTAGTCGCACTCTATCAAGCTTTACCACTTTTACCTTTTCCAGAATTGCTACAGAAGCGTGCGGCTGAGGGAGTTCGCAGCAACATCACAGCAGTTTTTAACGCGATCGCTTTGCTAAATCCCTATCCTGTAGAGTGCTTAGACGATCTGGCATGGAACCAAATCGTCCTTAAGGCCCTGTTTGTAGGCAGTCCCCTGCATTTAATCCAAGGGCTTGATCAGCGTGCAAATCCAGAACTCGCAAGAATGCTCGTCGATTACGCCCACGAACGTTGGGCAGCTAAACGCTTAGTCTCTCCCGAACTGTGGCGAACGGTAGGAAAATTTGCCGACGCCGCAATTATAGCTGACTTAGAGCAAGTCATCGCAGACCCCGATCCAGTTCAACAAGCAGCAGCTACGCTTGCACTTTCTGATTGTCCTCTAACACAAGCCCAAGTTATTCAAGCTAAATACCCACACTTACAAGCCCTCATCCAAGCAGGAGAGTTGACTTGGAATAGCTTAGCTTGTAGTGAGGAGTTAAGAGTTAATAACCAACCATCAGCCACCAATTAACAATTAACAATTCCCCAATTAACAAATATGATGTTTATCGATCCCCACATTCACATGACTGCTCGCACAACTTACGATTACCTGATTATGCGGGAGTCAGGAATTGTTGCTGTGATTGAGCCTGCTTTCTGGTTAGGACAACCCCGTACTAGTGTGGGTTCATTCCAAGATTACTTCAGTAGCTTAGTCGGATGGGAGCGGTTTCGCTCAGATCAGTTTGGTATAAAGCATTACTGCACGATTGGATTGAACTCGAAAGAGGCAAACAACGAAGTACTGGCAAGTGAAGTCATGGAACTGTTGCCTCTGTACGCTTGTAAAGAGGGTGTGGTTGCTATTGGTGAAATCGGCTACGATGACATGACTCCTGCAGAAGACAAATACTTTCGCCTACAAATAGAACTAGCAAAAGCATTGGATATGCTAGTGCTAATTCATACACCCCATCGGAATAAGAAAGTAGGTACAAGTCGCAGCATGGATGTCTGTATAGAACATGGGTTAGATCCATCAAAAGTCATTGTGGATCATAACAACGAAGAGACAGTACAATCCGTTTTGGATCGGGGCTTTTGGGCAGCGTTTACGATTTACCCAAATACCAAGATGGGAAATGCCCGGATGGTAGAAATTGTCCGCCAGTATGGTAGCGATCGCATCATTGTCGATAGTAGTGCTGATTGGGGGATGAGTGATCCGCTTGCTGTACCCAAAACTGCTCAACTAATGCGCGATCGGGGAATAAGAGAGGCTCATGTACGAGCAGTTTGTTACGAGAATGCACTTGCAGCATACAGCCAAAGCGGTCAGATCTTTGAATCAGACTGGCTCAACCCGTCACCCATAGATCAGCGACAGTTATTTAACGGCAATTCAGTTCTACGCGGACAAGAACCCATGATAGAGTCTACGCGAGAATATGCATTAATTGAGTAACTTTTCTTTGTTAATGGTTGATTGTTGATTGCCAAAAACAACCATTAACTATTAACAATCAACTATTCCCTATTCCCCTGATTATGAACACAGCTATCTCCACAAATCATCGCCTATGGGCTTATCTTCAGATGATGCGACCTGCTAACATCGTCACTGCATGGGCAGATGTTTTAGCTGGCTTCGCTATTTCCGGATGCATTATCTTGACAACGCTTGAAACTCATTTGGGATCTCTATTGTGGTTGTTGTTGTCAACTACGGGTTTATACGGTGGTGGTATTGTTTTTAATGATATATTTGACTCGGAAATAGACGCAGTAGAGCGACCGGAAAGACCTCTTCCTAGTGGTAGGGCATCATATCAAGGGGCAGTACTCTTGGCAAGCGTGCTATTAAGTATTGGTATATTAGCAGCTACGAAAATCTCGTTGTTAAGCGGTTCATTAGCTTGTGGTGTTGCTGCTGCTGCCATCCTTTATGATGCACTCGGCAAGCATCACAAAATTTTTGGTCCGTTAAACATGGGAATATGCCGTGGCGGCAACTTGTTGCTCGGTGTGAGTGTCGTGTCACCAATGGTGATGCAGAATTGGTTTTTAGCTTTGATTCCCATTGTTTACATTGCTGCAGTGACGACTCTAAGTCGGGGGGAAGTGAAAGGCGGTAATCACAGCAATGGCATTGTAGCACTGATAATGCTTACAAGCGTGATTGCTGGACTTTTAGGGTTGGGGTTGTTAAATCATGATCGCCTACTAGCAGTGTTGCCATTCATTGTTTTACTTGCTGCACGAGTTTTAGTACCTTTTATCAAAGCTACACAGGAACCAATGCCAACAAATATCCAGATGGCAGTGCGTGCTGGAGTATTATCACTTATTGTCTTAGACGCTACAGTTGCTGCTAGTTTTGCTGGTTTGCCATATGGATTACTAGTCTTAAGCCTATTACCAATTTCAACAGTTCTCGCGAAAATGTTTGCTGTGACTTAAAAGTATTAGCAACCAAAACCTAATAACTAATATTCTAACTCCCTCAATTATTTATGATTCCAGATAAGCTTAAACAAATAGACCAAAGCCTGATCGAACTCCTGCGCGATCGCCTGTCACTGTTAACATCATCAGTCCCGAGTACAGAAGAACAACTTGCTTGTGTAAGTCAACTACTTGATCAAGCTGGTATTCCCGAATCAATCTGGACAACTTTCGTTGATAGCTGTCACGCGGCACTAACAACTCAGTCAAGGGTAGCTAATATTACACCTAAAAAAGTGACAATCATTGGTGGAAGTGGCAGAATGGGGAAACTTTTCTCTGAGCAACTTTCAACAGCAGGACATAATGTAAGTCTTCTTGATCGCAAAGATTGGGAGGATGCCGAGCGACTGTTAGGCGGTGCCGACTTAGTTTTGGTATCTGTACCAATTGAACGGACGGTAGATATCATTAAGCGTGCAGCTCAATACATGAAGCCAACGGCAGCCTTAGCTGATATCACCAGTATAAAAACCGAGCCAGTTCAGGCAATGCTTGAACATTATTCTGGTGCAGTTATGGGATTACATCCCATGTTTGGACCAAATGTCAAATCGTTTGCCGGACAAAAAATCGTCGTATGTTCGGGTCGTAACGATGAATCATTTCAATGGTTATTAGACTTGATGAGCAGTCAGGGTGGAGATTTAATCGAATGTACACCTGAAGAACATGATCATTTGATGGTGATTATTCAAGCAACACGACATTTTTCTCGATTCAGCCTCGGTGTGTACTTAGCCCAAGAAAAAGTCGATGTAGATCGTAGCTTATCGATGTCAAGTCCCAGTTACCGTCAAGAAATTGACATCGTGAAGCGTTTATTTGCTCAAAGTCCAAACTTATGTGTGGATATTATGCTGGCTACAGAAGATAGATGTCATGCAATTGTGTCCTTAGCCAATGCTTATAACCATTTAGCAAAGTTAGTGATCCAAAAAGACAGAGCCACATTAATCAAAGAATTTGAAAATACTCAAAGCTTTTTTCAGAGTCAGCAATTAGCGATTAGCTGTTAGTTGTTAGAATCTCAAGCCTTGGCGTACGGGTGCAGTCAGTCAAACGAAAATAAGTATATCAGGGAAAAATATGGTAGTTGATATTAAGCGAAATACAACAATCGATCTGCAACCGATCCGCCAAAGTGTCTCGGTAAGATTCGACTACGATGTATGCTTCACCACAGGTTTGTTTAATTTAAACAACCCGATGCTAGCATCCGTCATTGCCGCAGACTCTCTTATAGGACAAAAGAAAGTCCTAGTCGTGGTTGACGGAGGATTGTTAGGGTATTGGCGCTCCTTAATCAAGCAAATTGAGGCATATGGCGATCGCTATGCAAACACATTAAAACTGGTAGCTTCTCCGACGATTATTCTTGGTGGAGAAGCAGCCAAGAACAATCCTAACTTGGTAGAGCAAATTCACCAACTTATCGATCAAGTGGGACTTTGCCGTCACTCTTACCTGTTAGCGATTGGCGGTGGGGCTGTATTGGACATGGTTGGATATGCAGCAGCAACAGCCCATCGGGGAGTTCGCCTGATCCGTATTCCGACGACAGTGTTAGCACAAAATGATTCTGGGGTAGGAGTGAAAAACGGCATCAATGCCTTTGGGAAAAAGAACTTTCTTGGCAGCTTCGCCCCACCTTATGCAGTTTTAAATGACTTTGACTTCTTGACAACCTTAGATGATCGCGACTGGCGTTCTGGAATTGCTGAGGCAGTTAAGGTAGCGCTCATTAAAGATGTTAACTTCTTTGAGTTCATTCGTACCCACGCTCAGAAACTTGGAGATCGCGACATGAACACTATGCAACAGGTGATTTATCGTTGTGCCCAACTACACTTAGAACATATTGCCAACAGTGGCGATCCCTTTGAAAAAGGTTCATCGCGTCCCTTAGATTTTGGTCATTGGGCAGCCCACAAACTAGAGCAGTTGACTAACTACAGCCTGCGTCATGGAGAAGCAGTCGCTATTGGTATTGCTTTAGATAGTACCTACTCTTACCTGCTAGGATTGATTTCTCAGTTAGAGTGGCAGCAAATAATTGATACACTCTTAGCTTTAGGATTTGCCCTATACGTACCAGAACTTGCTTCCGAATCATTTCAACTAGAACATCCTCGTTGTCTGTTCCAAGGGCTAAGCGAGTTTCGGGAACACTTAGGTGGACAATTGACAATAATGCTTTTACGAACCTTGGGAAAAGGAATTGAGGTTCACGAGGTTAAATTGTCGTTATACAGGCAAGCAATTTCACTGTTAGCAATGAGCTGTTGAGTAACTAGGCGGATAAATTTCCAAATTGGCTTGTAGTTGCGCTGTCTTCGCTCTTAGTTTATTTCCTCCCACCTACTTAGCTACTAACTTAAAAGGCTTTGTTTACATAATTGCCAATTAATATTTACCTAAAAAATGAAAACAGGAATAAATAATAATTTCCACTTGACTTATTGCACAAACATTCATCCTGGTGAAGAGTGGAGTCAAGTCTTTGCTAACTTAAAACACTATATTCCAGACTTAAAAGCAAGGTTAGCTCCAGATAAACCCTTCGGGATTGGTTTGCGCTTAGCAGACGTAGCTTCCAGAGAACTGCTTGCTTCGAGCTTGGCTAATTTTAAATCATGGTTGGCAGAACTTGATCTCTACGTATTTACTTTAAATGGCTTTCCTTATGGTGGATTCCATCAGCAAGTTGTCAAAGACCAGGTTTATGCACCAGATTGGTCTGAGCAAAGGCGTTTAGAATACTCGTTAAGACTGGTAAACATCTTAGCAGAACTCTTACCGTCCGAAATGGAAGGTAGCATTTCCACACTGCCATTGTCATACAAACCTTGGTTTAAAGGAAATCAACTTTTCCAAACATCTGTTCAAGAGAGCGCCACTCACCACATAACCCAAGTGGTGGCAGAAATGGCTCGCATACGCAACGAAACAGGATTATTACTGCACCTTAATTTAGAACCAGAACCAGATGGATTAATTGAAAATGCTGCTGAAGTTATTGATTACTTCCAAACACATTTACTACCAAATGGTGGATCTTATTTAGCCTCGCATCTTGGAATTCCCTTAGAGGCGGCTGAAGTTCTTTTACTAAATCATGTACGGGTTTGTTACGACACTTGCCATTTCGCCGTGGAGTATGAAGATCCGGCATCAGTTTTTCAGCAATTTCAAGCCGTCGGAATTCAAATTGGCAAGATTCAGATTAGTGCGGCGTTGCAGGTGAACATTCCCACTGATATCAACCAACGCCGCTTAGTTAGAGAACGGTTACGTCCTTTTGCCGAATCTACGTATTTACACCAGGTTATTGCCCGCGATCATCACGGTAACTTGCATCATTATCCAGATCTGGAAACGGCATTGCCAAAGCTAGAAAGTACCACGGACACTCAATGGCGGATTCACTTCCACGTCCCAATTTTTATCCACGATTACCAACTGTTGCATTCTACTCAAGATGATATTGTGACTGTGTTAAAACTAATACAAAACGATAATATCTGTAACCATCTAGAAATAGAAACTTACACTTGGGAAGTATTACCTCAACAGATGAAGATGGATTTGTCAACATCAATTGAACGGGAATATGAGTGGGTTTTGAAACATTTATATTCTCCTTCTCTTCATCCCAGTGCAGTTTAGAAAAACCACAAAATATTATATGTAGGGGCGAACAGTCGTTTGCCCCTACAGTTAATATAGCAATCCTTTGCATCAGTTGTGAAATTCTCTCTATTTCTTTTCCTGGCGTTCTTGGCGTTCTTGGCGGTTCGTTCAAAAAATAATTATCACGAAACATTCAGAATCGCTATAAACATAATTAAAATAATTCCAATCATCATATGCATAAAACCGTTGTTCTTAATGTAGTAGGATTGACACCCAGTCTATTAGGTAAACATACACCGTTGCTCTCCCGTTGGGCAACGCGCGGGAAATCTGTTCCCATTTCTCCGGTGTTACCTGCTGTCACCTGTTCGGTTCAAGCAACTTATCTTACAGGGAAAATGCCAACAGAGCATGGCATTGTCGCTAATGGCTGGTATTTCCGCGATGAGTGTGAAATTAAGTTTTGGCGACAGTCTAACAAACTGATTCAGGCTCCTAAAATATGGGATATGGCACGCGAGCTTAATCCATCATTTACGTGCGCTAACTTGTTCTGGTGGTACAACATGTACTCAACAGTGGATTATGCAGTTACCCCGCGACCGATGTATCCGGCTGATGGTAGGAAAATTCCCGATATTTATACACAGCCACAGGAATGGCGCTCGCACCTCCAAACCGAACTTGGTCAGTTTCCCTTATTCAATTTTTGGGGTCCTAACACATCGATTCGTTGTTCGCAGTGGATTGCTGACTCAGCCAAGTGGGTAGAAGAACAGAGTAATCCAACGCTGACATTAATTTATCTGCCGCATTTAGACTATTGCTTACAAAAGTTTGGTCCCGACCAAAATCTGATCGCAAAAGATTTATTAGAAATTGATACTCTTTGTGGTGATTTGATTGCCTACTATGAAGATCGTGGTGCTCAAGTCATTGTTTTGTCGGAATACGGAATCACATCTGTCTCTAAACCTATTCACCTAAATCGGATGCTGCGGGAAAATGGTCTACTCAGCGTACGGGAAGAACTGGGGCGAGAATTGCTCGATCCGGGGGCAAGTAAGGCTTTTGCAGTCGCAGATCATCAGATTGCTCATGTTTATGTTAACGATCCCTTCTATATCCCCAAGGTGCGATCGCTTTTAGAAGAGACAGAGGGAGTCGCTCGTGTTTTAGATGATACCGAAAAGCCATCCTACCATCTGGATCATCCGCGATCAGGAGAGTTGGTGGCGATCGCTCAACCAAATGCTTGGTTCACTTACTATTACTGGCTTAATGACCGTCGCGCTCCCGATTTTGCCAGGACAGTTGATATCCACCGCAAACCGGGTTATGATCCTGTAGAACTTTTCCTAGACCCGACAATCAAACTTCCCAAGCTTAAAATTGGTCTGAAACTACTTAAAAAACAGCTTGGTTTTCGCTATTTAATGAATGTTATTCCAATAGAAGCTTCTTTAGTACGTGGTTCTCACGGTTGTGTACCTAGTTCTAATGAAGATGGACCATTATTTATCACAGGACTTAGTCACTTGCTTCCGGACAAGTCTATTCAAGCAGTTGATGTTTGTCAGTTAATCCTTGAGCATCTTAACAACTAAATCCGAATCCCGTGCTGTAAAGAGCAAGGACGCTGGAATGTCTTTTTGCCCAACGACAAAGTTGACTTTTCACAGGAAGTTATTAAACCACGAAACAGCATTGTTTTTTCCACAGCCTTATTGCTAATAGTTATTAATTAATGAAAATGAGCAACAGAAAAATTACTCCCGTTATTGAGTGTAAGATTACCTATCTTCTAGATCTTTAAACTTGGCTGCCTTGGCTCAGGAGCGGTTTCTTATATCGGTATTCATGTATAGCGGGAAGGGAGTAGGTTTTGGAAAATCCTCAAAATAACATTTTCCACATGCCATGAAAAGTCAGAATTACAAAGAAATCAAAACCTGATAAAAGCGAACGTCCAACGTTTAGGGCATGAGTATCGAAACCATTATCCTGACAGGATATCTTATGTGTAACGAAGTTCTAAAGAATTGGTAGATAT
>JAQYWP010000597.1 GCA_029379285.1 Rhizonema sp. PD38 | reverse complement strand
TGCGATAATTTACAGGTACAGATTTACCTGACCAATCCGTGTAATACAAGGTGATTAACTAATAAGGCGATCGCCTTATCGCTTTCTGCTTCAGTAAAGTTGAGCATGGCAACATTTTTGTCTGATTGTGGTACCGAATTCACCCTAGATGCTGGTGTCGATTGAGACACTTTATCTGCTTGTGTAACCCGCATACACACAAACTTGTCGTAACTAACGTGTGGATGACGTATACACGCTTCACCGTCTTTCAGGCGGATAATTGGCGAATAGGCATGAGCCGGATTAACCACTCCGACGATTGACATTAAAGTGCTGAAAAATGTGGGACTAGCAAGTAAAGCCAGTTTTAATTTTTTGTTCATTGACTTTTAGAGAATAACGTTATTGACTGCTAACTTAACTGATTAACTGTTACAGGTCAAGTAATTTTTATCAGGATAAAAAACATATTATCTACTTTTTTTCTACACAAGTTTCTTTATAATTAAGTTAGTTTGTGTAAATCAATAAATCAATGGGTTGATGTTAATTTGCTGTAAAATCAACTCACAACTAACTATTAACAGTTCCACTGAAAAAATGTTTATTACTATTAAATTAAGTACTACATTTTAATACGTAAATACGGAAATTTAAAGCCTATTTATGCATAGCTAGAAAGCTTATAATATTGTTTTTTTATTTTTAATTCTCTAAAGCATTACTAGCTACTGCTTAATCTGCTGAAGTAAGCTTTGTACTTTTTGATAACTTTCCGTATTCCCTTGCTCAAGAAAGAGTTTTGCGGCTTGTTGAAGATCAACAACGGCACTACCCCGATCTTTTAAAGCATATTGAGCAAGTGCCCGATTACCGTAAGCATCAGCCAGATTGGGATTGATACTGATTGCAGAGTTAAAGTTTGCTACCGCTAACTTGTGATTTCCCAGCTTATAATTGGCAAGTCCCAAATTGTAGTAAGCATCTACAAACTTCGGATCGATTTTGAGTGTTTGGTTAAAGTCGGCAATGGCTGCTTGAATACTCCCCAGTTCAGCATAGTCAGTCCCTCGGCTGTTGTAAGCCTCTGCATGGTTAGGATTAAGCCGTAACGCAGAGTTAAAGTCAGCAATGGCTGCTTTGAAGTCTCCTAATTGAGATTTAGCCAAACCCCGGAGGCAATAGCCCTCGTAATGTTTGGGATTGAGCCGCACTACGGAGTCAAAAGCAGCGATCGCTCCATTGAAGTTGCCTTGCTTTAGCTTTTGCACACCCTGATTGTAATAATCCTGAAAATTCCTCTGTTGGATAAGCGTTTGTGGTGTTTGTCCATTTACAGTAGCAGGTATTCCACCCAGTACACTCGCTATAGCCAGGATGGCGATTGTTTGCTTGATATCGTTCATGGTTTTACCCCCACAACATTTGCATTATGACGTAAGATTGCCACAGTTCTGTTCCTGAAAGAATCATTTTAACTGAGAACTAGAAACACTCAACTCTTTTACCCCTGCACCCCAAAATTTTCATCAACAAAAGCCGCAAAGCTCGCGGGATAGAGTACTCTATCCCGCGAGCTTCGCGACTTTGCGTCCTATAAAGACGGGGTTTTAAACCCATTTTTTCGATAATTTTCTAAACCAGAGAATGTTGATTGAGCTTGGTATCCTGATTTGGAGAAAATTCAACTGTGCGAAATCCCAACGCAGTCAGCAATTGACTTGCTGGTAATTTCACAGGAGCAGGTTGTTCTCCGTTTCCAGGTGATGGTAGGGGATATGCTGTTGATGCAGCAGTTGAAAAACGGATATTTCCTTCTGAATGGTGAATCACCTGATGAATATGACCATTTAGTACAGTGACAGATGAGAATCGGGACAACAACGAGAGTGCATGAGCCGAATCTTCTGTTGCCCAGCCCCACTTGGGATAAAGATCGTATAGGGGAATATGACTAAATACAACTAAAGGCGTTTCATGTTTTTGTGCTGCGAGATCTCTTGTTAGCAAGTCTAGTTGAGCTTGACCAAGTTTACCTTTTCCTGTTTCGCCAAAATCCAGCACATTAGTTAGCGATACAAAATGCACGCCAGAGTGATCCCATGACTGCAATCCTTCTTTTGTCTCCCGTTGACTGAAAGCTTGAGAATAAGCTTTACCCCGATCTCCAATCGTGTCGTGTTCACCTGGCAGTGTAAACAATTGTGTCTTCAATTGTGAAAGGATCTGTTTAGCCTGATCGAACTCCGCAGGTTTAGACAGGTGAGTGATGTCACCTGTATGGATGACAAATGCTGGTGGTGTTGGTAATGAATTGATAGCATTAACGGCTTTCTGTAACGTTGCGATGACATCCTCATTTGCTGGCTTATGAAAACCAATGTGACTATCGCTAATTTGAACAAATGAAAGCGCGGATGAATTCAGGTGTTTTTCTGCATTATCACCAATTTTGCACGAAGTTAATAAACCATTTTCGCCAATAACCCACAAAAAACCAAGACCAGTCCAACCGACATGATTAATAAAATTTCTACGTTTCATTTTTTCCTCCTTTCGGCATGACAGTAACTGTCCCTTTCATGAAGGGATGAATAGCGCAAATGTACGGATTTTTTCCAGTTTTAGTAAAGGTATAAATCCAAGCCTCATCTTTATCGATCGCTTTGGAATCAAAGGAGCCGTCTTGTGCAGTAACTGTATGCGGTTCTTCATCACTGTTGATAAACTGAATAGTTTCGCCAACATGAATCTTTAAATTTGCTGGTTCAAATTTGAAGTTGTGAATTTTGGCGGTTGAATTTGCCTGCTGTCCGCTATTTTGATTTTGTTGTTTCACCTTTGGAACAGCCGTTACATTTGATTGATTTGACGGCTGTGTAGATTGAGACGTGCAACCAGAAAAATGCAATACAATAGCAAGCACAGCAGCAATTACTGCTAGAACTGAAGAGCGATATTTCATGTGCGATCGCCTCCTGATTTTGGATAATCCCGTCGATAAAATAGACCAGTCATACTCAGACCAGTTACTATTAAACCGATGAGAGCCAAGCCATTTAAGAAAGGATAAATCCCCGCAATCCCAAGAATTTCTAACGTATGAATTTTGATGAGTAATCCGACTAAATCTTCTTGATGTAACCATTGCTCTGCTATTGTAATACCAATGCCAGTTACTATGGTTAAACTCAAAGGTAGACAACTTGATATGGCAATCAATCGATGGTATTTACGCAATACTCTTTTCATTGGCAAATTTCCGGGTAAAGAAAGATAAAAGCAGAACATATATCCAACAAATTCATTGGGAACACAAAAGTTTTTGAATTCTCAATTCTGCGTGCGTATTCCAGGAATTCACAATTCTCAAAGCTTATGACATAAGCTTTTCGCGCTATTTTTAAACATGGCTTTATTTCCGCGCCTCGTTTACTAGTGCCTGCTGGCTGAAATAATTAACCAGTGAGTTTCAAGCCAAAAGCTTGATATACAAGAATTTCTTTCTTTTGAATGAGTGACTTTTTACTTTTGCCTTATTGCACTAGTCTCGTTCAAGTCCTTTCAATTGCTCTTCAACCGAATTTAGATACCCTTTGTCAGTTAAAATGTTTTTAGGGATTAAATTTGTATTGATACCAATCTGCACAATGTTTTTGGCAGTAATTTTTCCAGATTGGTGAGCAGAAAGGAGGCTACTGTAACCAGGAATACCTTGGCTGCGGAAGTTCCCTTGATAAGCTAGATAAACAATCTGAAAAGGCGTTAAATGACTAGTAAAGGTGTTATTTATCACAACTGGATTGTATGTCGTTAGCTTTTCCTCCTGCATTTGAGCTTTGGCAGGTATTATAATACTGGATACAAGTACAATCGATAAACCAGCAATAATGAAGCGTTTCATAGTTTAATCTCCTATTGGATAAGTAGGAGTTACGCGATTGAACTAGTTAGCTACTACAAATAGTAGCTAAGTTCTTAACTAGAAATTAGATAAAGACTTTAGATAGCTCAACTTAGTAACCTCTATCTTCTAAGACGAACAGGATAAGATTTTGGATTTAAATTATTTGGGACTACCTTTGTTTTGACGTTGCCTGCATTCTATATAGCAATCTATGGAGGAGATACGAACACCTCTCCCTTGTGCCCTTTGTCAGGATAATATATCCCTTGTCCCTCTTGGAGCGGAAATATGCGGATGATTGCTATATATATGTGAAATCTCCACTGCCCCTACTTGAAAGGTATTGACCTATAATCCATAATTCAAAGCTTTACAATTGTTAAGCTTTTTGAGTTTAGACTTTAAGTACCTGAAAAAAGCGTAATTTAAATGAAGTTCAAATAAAATAAATCCAATCCTCTTCAACAGTCGTCTTATTAGATAAAGTTCTATTGAGAGAAAACACCTGTGAAACAAGGATTGCAGGCAACGCTGAAATTATCCGATCAGGTTGAGTACCGAAAAATCATGGAGTCAAGCTCTCCCAAAGACAAGTCGCAAAGTCCACCGCTCCTTACGGATGCAGAACTCTTTGATGCAATTAAGACTAGGCAACCTTTAGCACTGGGTATGCTCTACGATCGCTACGGAGGTTTGGTATATGGGATAGCACTCAAAATTTTGAAAAATCCTCAAGAAGCGGAAGATTTGACACAAGAGATTTTTTTAACTTTGTGGCGTAATGTTAACTATAATCCAGAACATTTTGTGAGATATCTCGCAACGATGACTCGCTCACGGGCGATCGATAAACTTCGCTCAAGGAGCAGAAACTTAAAACTTTTAGAACGTTGGAGTCAAACAGAACAGCATGAAATGTTCTCTTCTACTCCTTTTGATAACGCTTGCGCTCAAGAGCGTTCTCAACACCTTCGCTCTGCCTTAGAACAAATCCCCCAACAGCAGCGTCAAGTATTAGAGATGGCTTACGACGAAGGACTCAGTCAGTCGGAAATTGCTCAAAAATTAGATATTCCTTTGGGGACAGTTAAGAGTCGAATCCGTCAAGGACTGCTAAAACTCAAGCAAATCCTACAATATGTTATTGGGTAGTTTACTATGACTCGTTTCTCAAGTCCTGAATACTTAAAAGAATTAGCAGCTGGCTATGTTGTTGGCGATCTCAATCCCGAAGAAGCTGAGGAATTTAAGCAGTTGTTAGTAGAAAATCCTGAATTGGCTACAGAAGTGAAGGATCTTCAGGAAGTCATGGGACAGGTTTTATGTGGTTTCAACGAGGTAACGCCTCCTCAACATCTGCGCTCGGCTATTCTTAAAGCTACTGACATCCCATCTCACTCTACTCCAGTCTTAAAACTGTCTTCTTTGCCGTGGCGCAAAATACTTGGCAGTGTAGCTGCGCTGTTAATTCTAGTTCTAGGTATAGATAACTATCGCCTGCGGCAAGATCTTAAGGTTGCCAAAAACGTTAGCACACTCCTACAAAGTTCTGAAACTCGTCTCTTCTCCCTCAAAGGCGCGAAAATAGCAAATGCTGCTTTCGGCAATATTGTGATGAATCCTGAGCAACAAAAAATTATTATATTTATTCACAATCTTCCTGCTCCCCCTCAAAGACATATCTATCGGCTGTGGGCAATAGTTGACAACAACAAAATACCTTGCGGACAACTCAGGTTTAGTCCGCAAGGTCTGGTTTTAGACAAACTTCCTATTCCCTCCGATCTTTATGAAGAGATGTCAGGGCTAATCGTTACTCTCGAACCATCAAAAGCTAACCCAGAACCAATTGGACCTGTGGTGATGACAAGTATTTTATAGATCAATAC
>JAQYWP010000596.1 GCA_029379285.1 Rhizonema sp. PD38 | reverse complement strand
CTCAAAGGGTGTTTAGAAGAATTTAGTCCTTTTCGCGTAAGTCATGACAGCAATCAGCGTTGCCTAAGGCGAACTGCACCTACACATACAAAATTGATCATACTTAAGGTAGATGAAAATCAAGATTTGACAAATCCACAAGTTGCAAGAATCATGGCTGTTTACAGGAACTTGTGCAAAAATAATGCCAAAAAGATGTCTTTCGAGACGAGAAAACGTCATCCTTATTACAATCCTAGACTTTTAAGCATAGCTCACTGCTTTGCGTTCCCTACTTCTTGTTTTTTATGAATGAGAGTATTTTCGACAATATCCGCAGCTTTGTCTACTCTGAGAGTGCTTTTCATTAAGACCCATATAAGATGTGTAGCTTCAGTGTAGCTTATGTTACTGAAAATCTCATTAATTTTTCGACGAACCTCATCACTATCAAAATATTGTTTGTCCAGCTTTAAAGCAGCACCTAAGTCCACAATACGAGCTGCGTTGTAATGCTGATCTCCAAATAATGGTAACCCTAGAATTGGTTTCCCCCAATATAAAGCCTCGTTAATGCTGTTCATCCCACAATGACTGATAAAGAACTGAACTGCCTTGAGTTATTAGTTAATAAATTTAGGTCGTATTTGTTGATTTAACTGTAGTTTTTCCTCCAATGTTGCCCAATCTTCAAGGTCTATCAAATTAATGAATTCGTCGAGATTGTGGCGATACTGTAGGAGACTTCGCAACAAACAAGAGCGATTGTACCGTGCCATCATCACTCCTAACTCTGGATTGCCACCACCAACTCGACTTGTATCTCGAAAGCCAGAACTCGCAAGCTTTTGGGTTAGTTGTAAAGTATTTGGATCTTCACTCCGACAAGCGGCAATCAAAGAAGCACTGACAATCACAGGTAAATGAGAAATCGAACTGACAGCACTGTCGTGTTCTTGTGGAGAACAATAGTAAAGAGTTGCTCCAAGCTGTTGCACAATTTTTTCAACAACTGTAATTACCTCTGGTGGTGTTGTTGCTAATGGAGTCAGCACATAAGGTTTCTGGAAAAATAAATTCCGCATGGCTGCTTCTATACCGTTCTCAGTTGTTCCTGCCATTGGGTGTCCGCCGATAAAATTTTCCCAAACAGGAGAAAGCGCCTCGACTATCGGTGCTTTCACTGAGCCAACATCAGTTACGACTGTCGTCGAAGGTAGATACGTGATTAGTTCCTCAAATGTGGGAATGATCAACGCTATTGGTGTACAAATAAATACTACCTCTGTTGCTTTAAGCAGTGTCATGTCAACTGACGCTGTATCTACACAGCCCAAGGCGATCGCTCTTTGGCAAGTAGATTCACGGCGACTCACTCCGATGACGTGATGTCCGTGCGATCGCAAATCTAAACCCAAAGAACCACCTATCAATCCAAGTCCCAAAATACCAATATTCATGTAATTCTGCCATTTTCTCTCTGAGTTAATTTCTTGATACTTTACCAACTTTTAAAATTATTAAGCAGTATTAATAAGCAATTTACAGTTTTACCAGTCACTTATTTTATGGCTAAGTACAGAATTTCACAAGTTCGTAGCGTTATTGTGTCCTTAAAAGCCTCGCCAGCGAACGGTTCAATTCGTCACGAATTTATGAAACGTTGTACTAAGTTTATAACCATAGAATAATTTTGGCAAAATCGGCAACAGGAGGAGCGAGAATTTCACAGTGTATTCACATAAGCAGAGCAAATCTCATGGTTGCCGACTTGAGCTATGCTGATTAATCGATGCTAATGAGGTAGGTAAACTCTTTAATATAGAGCTAACATCCAACAACTAACAAGTAACAAAAAAGTACAAATATCAGGAGAAAAAAATGCGTGCTTTTAATAGAATGATAGGTAGGACTCGCTACGTCGTCTTTCGGATGATGCTGCATTTATCAGGGTCTGAAGTAGCACCAATCCTAGGTATGTTGAATCGTAATGCACGGGCAGCGATAAATGCTGATGGTGACCTAGAAGTTTTAGGAGAAGGATTGGTAGAAATTTGTCAAACTTTACTGCAATACGATCAATATTGGCTCTCAGCTGCTAATGAAGGTGATGTCTTTTGGGATGAGGGTGAAGCAGGAGACTATGTAAATAAATTATTTACAGACTCCGCCCAACGTTACTTAAGCGAACCTGAGTTCAGTTCTAATGAAGTCAACGAACCTTTATCCTTACCTGTAACGCGCAACGTTATCGTGATGATAACAGTAGCTTACGAAGGAGAAGTCCCAGAACTGGAAACAGATGTTTCCAACAACCAAGCTTTGAAAAAAGCTTTGAAAGCCTTAATCAACTTGCATTACAGTCATAAACTTATGGCAATTCAAATACATTTTTCCCCAGCTCGTTTAGGTGATGAACTGAGCAACGACCATTTGTTGCAGTATTATCCTGAATTAATTCCTCTATAAACGGTCATTAGTAATTTATAATTACAAACGACGAAATTTTAACCACCACTGATTTTGGCTTTGTAACCTAGCTTAGTCAAAAACTCTAGGACTTTCTGCTTGTGTTCGCCCTGAATCTCTATTTCATTTTCTTTAACTGTACCACCTGTGCCACACTGAGTTTTCAACTGTTTTACTAACGCTTGTAAAGTTTCCGGTTTAAGATGAAAACCTGTAATGACTGTTACAGTTTTACCTTTACGTCCAGTGCGAGTGGCTTGCACTCGCAAGTTTTGCTGTGCTGGGGGGAGTTCTTGAATTGGTCTTTCTGTTGCTGCTGAGTTGTCTTCGCCAAATTCGCGATAGCTCACATGGTTATCAGAAGATTTGCCTTTTACCGATGCCATATACTTTAAATGTTGGAGAAATTAGCTCAAAAGTTACTTCTACATTACTTATCCTGCCCTATAATCAATAATACAGTGTTGTTGAATTTCTCACTCTTTAAATCCGTACATGCTGCTCACGTGTTATCTCCCATGCCTGAAGAGCAAATTTGTCTTCAAGAGCTTTACTACATATATGTATGGGCTTCCACATGAGTCGGGAGGTTTTTGTGCAATCAGAACGTTAGGAGGTAAAAGCTGATGGATAAAAGATTGCAACACACAATGCTGCCGCAGTTCATAAGCCTTTAGCTATCCGCTATCAGCCTATATAATTTGTCAGAACTGGCTGTATTGTTACCGAAGCGACAAAATTCCTTTCATCGTTAACTATTGACTATTGAAGTGCTGAATTATACCGAGTATATCAAGAAACAAACAACCAGAGGATGCGTCTCATAACTCTACACATTACGTAATTCTCTATGCTGCGACAAACTGCTTTTGGCTTTGCTTTAAGTATGCTTGTCCTTGCCAGTGGATTAACAACCAGTGCTATCCGGGGGAACACTTCTACCTCAAATCAAGTTGCGCTATCCACAACTACAGTTAAAACTACTGATTTGGAAAAGTCAGTTTTTAACCAAATTAACAGATATCGGGTTACTAAGGGTTTGTCAAAACTTTCTCTGAGTTCCAAGATCTCTCGTCAGGCAAGGATTCACAGTCAAAATATGGCAAGCGGGCAAGTTCCATTTAGCCATAAGGGCTTTGAACAACGAGTCAATGCTATCCCTATTCCCTATAGAAGTGCAGCAGAAAATTTAGCCTTTAATAGGGGATACAGCGATCCTGCTAATGAAGCGATCATTGATTGGATTCACAGTCCGGGACATCTTCATAATCTTAAAGGTAACTACAATTTAACTGGGATTGGTGTTGCTACTAATAGTAAAGGCGACGTCTATCTCACCCAAATTTTTCTTCGTTCTCGCAAGAGATAAGTGTATCTGGTACAATTCGTAATTCACTTAGGAGTCAAAAGTTAAGAGAGAAAGACGCACAAAGCTTGGTTTGAAAGGTCTTTCCAACTGTCTAGTTATTTCTGTCGCCACCTTTTTTCATAACAGCAAACAAATAAACGACTGTAAGCTAAAGTCTTGTTTATTTCAATCAACCAACTTAATATTCATTAGTAATTGGATAATATAGATATTCTACCGGACTCTATCAGATTCATGGAAGACTTTCAGGTTTGTGATCACGATCTCAGTGATTCTGCCCTCTCTGAGTATTTACAAGCTGACGCGATCGCTGTAGATACAGAAACTATGGGACTAATACCACAGCGCGATCGCTTGTGTCTCGTCCAGCTGTGCAATAGTGAGGGTAAGGTAACAGCCATCCGTATAGCACTAAAACAAACTGATGCTCCTAACTTAAAAAAACTGTTAGAAGCAACGAATATTGTTAAAATCTTCCATTTTGCTCGTTTCGACCTTGCTACATTGCGCCATTATCTGCATATTCTGGTTCAACCGGTTTTCTGTACCAAAATTGCTAGTAAGTTAGTTCGCACGTATACTCAACGTCACGGACTCAAAGAATTAGTACAAGAGTTGGAACAAGTAGAATTAGACAAAAGCTCTCAAAGTTCTGACTGGGGAAACGCCAAAAACTTATCAGCATCTCAACTCAGCTACGCAGCTAATGATGTACGTTACTTAATTAGTATGCGACAGAAATTAATCCAAATGCTGCAAAGAGAAGAACGATTAGAAATTGCCCAAGAGTGCTTCCAGTGTTTGCCAACTCTTGTTTCCTTGGATTTATTGCAATTCAAAGATTTATTTGAGCATTAATAGTTATAGTGAGGAGTCACGATTTTATTTTCCTCACTATTAATGTTCAATTAGACTTTTTTCTGCTGTGTTTCAGCATGATTCTGTATCCGAGCCACAACATTATATTCGTCTGCACCTGGAGGAGTCTGTGATTCTACAACTCCTTCTGTAGGACCACCAACTTCCTTCCAAGCGGCCAAACCACCTCTGAGTTCAGATATACGCTCAAATCCTGCACTTTTCAGTGATTGTGCTGCTTGTGCCGATTGTTCATTACTTTCACCGTACACATAAATATCACGGCTTTTCGCTAAAGAGGATACGGCTCTATCTACCAATTCATCACTTGGCATAGACATTGCGCCCAAGATATGACCCTGGTTGTATGTTTGGCGATCGCGCACATCCAGGATTGTGAAACCAGGTCTGCCCCATTCTAAATTAGACTTGAGCTCATGAGCATCAGTTTGTGCTGGTAGCGATTCTTGTGGTGTATAGATATTTTCCGCTAGCTTATCTACGTTTTGCTTCACTGATCCCACCGCATTCAAAGCAGATTCTTTTGCTGATTCCACAGCACCCTTAGCTGAGTCTGCCGCATTCAAAGCGGATTCCTTTACTGATTCTGCAGCATTTTTCGCAGATTCTTTTGCTGATTCTACAGTATCCTTAGGTGATTCCATAATATACCCTCACTGATTAAATTGATTACTTTGCAAAACTTTTCCGACCCTAGCATACCAACTAATACGCTCGAGAACGCACATCAGTTTTCTTATATGACAAAAATTTAATCAGAGAAGCGACTTGAAAAACTCTTTCTTGAGAATGAAGATTTTAAGTTTCCTTCCAATGGTATAGGAATCATGTTTGATTTCTGAACAGGATTTAAGATAGAACCCTTATTAAACGGGCTTTTTAGTCTCAGTATGTTTTCAAAAATCAAATCGGAGTCCTATAGAGCAAATGAGTATAACTTCTTGCGGACTCTCCATTGAACTTCTTAATCATGCATTATATTATATTCGCGCACCCTAGCTAAGGAATGAGGATTAAATAAGATCCAGAAATCGGACATGCAATAATAAACTGAATCTGTCCATTGAATTTTTCGATTTTATGACTCCGTATTCA
>JAQYWP010000595.1 GCA_029379285.1 Rhizonema sp. PD38 | reverse complement strand
CTGATGGCTTAAACCACCAGCGTTTTCGTTGCCTTAGGTGTGATTATGCATTTACACCACTCTTATCAATTCCAACGGACAGAATGTGATGTGCAATCAAGTTATACTACGTCCGAATTAAATCTTTCTACATCAATTCGCCAAAGTTTTGAGTGAGATAGCCAATTCGCGAGCCAGTGCGTTGGCGTACCCCTACGGGCTTTCGTAGGAGGAGATACATACGGTATAAGGAGGGGAGGGAATTTAGCTATTAACACCCATGAATTACTCATGTTTAATGGCGCAATAATAAGTGCTAGCACATATGGTGTTGCCAAAGGGGGAAATTTGACTGTTGTGGGCTGTTTGCCCAGTTGTAGTTGGCGTCAAAATCATAGACTTCGAGACGATTTGATGCCGGGACGAGTTGCGAAATTGCTAAACTTAAGCTATGAGTTTTTTTTAGATCGATTGCGGAATTGATCATCAAAATTCTGTGGTAATAAATAAGATGCTGTGCTTACCCAGTAGCATAGGTCGCCATTGACAGAAAAGTAGGCTGATAACTGTTGCTCAACAAACAATTGAAACATGAGCTTATCCGGACAGCAGCGCAAGGAAATACATGAAGCTTTATTGGATGCTTTCCCAAAAGAATCATCATTAGAGCAAATGCTGTCGTTTGAATTAAATAAGAATCTGGATGCGATTGCTGGGGGTAAAGATTTACGTGAAATTGTTTTTTATCTAATCAGAGAAGCAGAAGCACAGGGATGGATTGAAGACTTAGTCCGTGCAGCGTATAGGACAAACCCTGAAAATTCCAAACTAAAAGCTATTGCCCAAACACTTAAGATGGCTCCACAGTCCGTGTGGAATATCTCATACCCGCGCAACCCATTTTTTACAGGGCGTGAAACTGTGTTGCCAGAAATCCGCGATGCCCTATTAACAAATTCTAATGCAGCACTTAGCGGGTTGGGCGGGATCGGCAAAACCCAGACAGCAATCGAGTATAGCTATCGCTATCATCGTGAGTATCAAATGATACTGTGGTTAAGGGCAGAGTTTCGGACAGAATTGGTGTCAGGTTTTGTGAAGCTTGCAGAGTTACTCAATTTACCCGTCAGACAAGAAAAAGATGAAAGCTTGGTAATTGCCGCAGTGAAGCATTGGTTAGCAACACATTTTGAGTGGCTGCTAATTTTGGATAACGCCGACGAAATACAGATGCTGCGTCCGTTTTTGCCAGAGGCGCATCAAGGTCAGGTATTGTTGACTACCCGCGCTCAGGCTACAGGCATATATCAGCGAATTGAAATCAAAAAGATGCTCCCTTTAGATGGGGCACTGTTGTTGCTGCGGCGTGCCAAACTAATTCCAGAGCAGGCTGGTTTGGATGCAGTGACCCGAGAGGAACGCACTTTAGCAGAAACCATCTCGCGCGAAATGGACGGTTTACCCCTAGCATTGGATCAAGCAGGAGCGTTTATTGAAGAAACTCCCTCCAGTTTGGCAGAGTATTTACAATTCTACCAAGAAGAAGGAGCGAGACTGCTAGCGGAACGAGGCGAACTGGCAATTGACCATAACAGCGTTACTATCACCTTTTCCCTAGCCTTTGAGAAGGTGTTAGAACGTAACCCAACCGCCGCTGATTTGATTCGCGTTTGCGCCTTTTTAGCACCTGATGCTATTCCTGAAGAAATTTTTACCGGGGGCGGGACGGAATTGGGGGAAAATCTCAGCCGATTAGCAGACAAACCCCTAGATTTTATCAAAGTCACAGCAGAAGCAGGACGGTTTTCGCTTATTTATCGCAACCCGACTAATAAAACCTTTGACATTCACCGCCTGGTGCAGATCGTGTTAAAAGCCGAGATGGATGAAGACAGCCACCGTCTTTGGGCAGAAAGGACTGTTTGTGCAGTTACAAAAGTCTTTCCTTTTGCTGAATATGCAAATTGGCAAGTCTGTGAGCGACTTTTCCCCCATAGTAAAGTTGCTATTAATTGGATAAAGCAGTATCAAATTGAGTTGTCAACAGCCGCTTTGTTACTTGATTGGACTGGCTTCTACTTGCAACAACGCGTTCGGTATAGCGAAGCCGAGCAATTGTATCAGCAAGCACTGGCATTAAAAAGACGCCTCCTAGGAGAGAAGCATTTCTCGGTTGCCGATAGCTTCAACTACCTGGCTCTACTCTATGAAAAGCAAGGAAGGTACGCGGAAGCCGAACCCTTGTATCAGCAATCATTGGCACTAAGAAGACGCCTCCTGGGAGAAGAACATCCAGATGTTGCCTTAATCCTTAACAACCTAGCTCTACTCTACTATTACCAAGGAAGGTATAGTGAAGCCGAATCGCTATCGTTACAAGCAATAAAACTAGATAAAAAATTCTTAGGGGAAAAGCATCCTGATATAGCTACCGACATACATAATTTAGCTCTGATATATAAATCCCAAAAACGTTATAGTGAAGCAGAAAAAATGTTTCTACAAGCTTTGAGGCTCAAGCAATTATTACTTCTAGAGAATCATCCTCTATTAGCTGATACCATTTACGCTTTAGGCTCAATGTATATTGAGCAAAGACGCTATGATGAAGCTGAACCGTTATGTTTAAAAGCCTTAGAACTTGATAAATGGGCGCTAGGAGACGAACACCCCTCAGTTGCCTTAAGCCTTAATAACCTAGCAGAACTCTACTCATCCCAAGGAAGGTACGCGGAAGCCGAATCCCTGTATCAACAAGCACTAAACATTGCTTCAAAAACCTTAGGGGTCGATCATCCTAGAACAGTGACGATCCGTGAAAATCTGAAATCCAAGCGCGATCAATATGCTTAAGGTCGTAAACAGCGCTCTCTTGTGCAGCAGAGTACCTTAGAGCCAAAACGTAGAACAGGAAGCTGAAACTATTAATCTCTCGTGTCATCCTCTTATAAGTCATCCCCACAGTAACCATTTCAAGCTTTTTTTTGGCGTATATAAGTCAGGGAATTTCATTTTACCAACCCTCTAAAAGTAGCAACTGATATCGAATTTAGGGGAAAAATTGAGTGTTCGTTTTTCCAAATAAGGTTTAAAAACACACGGATCCCAAACGTTTCGATTTTACTATGGTGGAAATCCCAAATTTTTGAATACTGGCATCTGTTTGGGCAACCATTTAGGTAGAAGTGCCACGGCTTGGATAACAAAAATATTTTCGCTCTTGTCCGAAATCCCACAAATTGTTGTTGTAGCTCTATACAACTAAACCAATTAACTTAAAAATCACTATAAGTAACCACAGACCATGCTGTTCTCACAGCATGGTCTTATTATTTAACCAATACCACAACCTCTAAAACTCATAACCCTAGCACTGTCTGATTTGGTCAATGTCCACAATTATCCTCCCACACTGCCATCAGTTCTTCCCATTCCTGATCTATTGAAGGCGGTTTGTCTTTGGTCAGTCCCACTATTCGTGCTAACTTTCGGGCTTGCGCGGGGCTTTCACCAAGGTCTATCAACTGGCGTTCAAGGTTGGGGTCGTAGCCTTGGGCAATGAGTTGGGTATACTCAGTGTTAGTTATACCGAGGTCGTGGATGTCAGGCATAGTTGGGGTGTGGGGGTACAAATAAGTCTAATGCAACCGTTACCATCGTACAAAACAATATTCCCACTCGTCTAAAGAATTTGGCGGCTTCACCTGACTGAAATCAATTTACTTTCACGCGCGAGACTGAACAACCTTTTGTTGCAATTCGTCTCATTAGAGAAAGCCAGTACTTCCGCAGAGTGGACGGTACCACAAATGGATATAGACGCTGCGGCAGAATTGGTAGATTTGATGCGTGCTTTGTCGAGATGGAAATTGAACTGGGAAAATATTTGCTCTGACACTATAGCTAGGACTCAAGTTACCCAAGAAGCCAAGTCTTGGTCGCAAAGGGTTTTGTCCATGTCTGGTGCCTCACCAAAGGGCATCGCTCCGTATGGTATTGATGCCACTATGGAACTATGGGACTTACTTCGATACTAAATTCAGCACTGGTGGCACAGTTTTCGTTCTCATATCCCGCGTCATCCTTTCTAAAATTCGGTTTTTCTCTTCTAAGGATGTGTTACACATACCACTCCAAAAATTGACTTGGCGGTACAAAGTTGTGGCGATGGCATTATTTCCTTTGCCCATCTCAGCTTTTAACTCACTTCTCAATCTCTCCCACAATTTATTCACCACGGGGCTGGCAAATTCATCAAATGGCAATGTCCACTGATAGTCATTATCTAAAAACACCCTCATTGAGGCAATAATTGGCAAGGATAATACTGCTGGAGCTTTAAAGCCAAAAGCACTACCATCTGCTAACAATGAATTACCACTTAAAGAAATTGATGCCAGGTTGAAGTTCCCTTTAACAGCAGGATTGGTGATGTATTTTTCGATCAAGAGCGTAAAGTTCTCTTTCTATCCACAATCCCTTCGGCAGCAAGTTCAACTGGTCGCGGCATTCCGGGATTCACTATACCGTTGGTTAGTGGCGCTGAGGAATGGCGCTTGGGGATTGGGTACTGGGGATTGGGTTGGAACTCGGAAAAATTATGGATTTATTACCCACAGACAAATTTTGGGACGAGTACCCAGTCCCCAGTCCCTTTTACAAGTCAAACGCTCATTGTACATAAGAGCCGAAAAATATAGATTGAGATTTATGCAAGACAAATTTTCTCCATGCGATCACTCTTTAATCTCTTGTGTTTGGGAACACTAAGTAAAACAATAACTTACTTAGTGTAAATATGAGAAATTTGAGCGAGATGAGCCGATGAGCCTTTAAGTATGTTCGTGCAAGCCGCTCTCCGTCAACGCCAACGCGTCCCAACTTCACGCTTGTTGGCTTTTCATCAAAAAAACCGAGGCATAGAGGCTAGCAGAGCTAAACGGTATACGCTAACTTTTTCCATTTCCAATACTGCTTAACCCTTAATCAAGAAGTATTAGTGTTAGTGATGCCGATCAGTTAAAAACGCGGGATCGTGGTCACAGCTTGACCTGTAAACCTAAATTGTCTTCTGTTGAAGAAGTCCGGCACGAACTTCTTCAACAAATAGCGCTGGCTGCTCGAACGCGGCGAAATGGCCGCCTTTTTGGGTTTCGTTCCAAAGCACAATTTGCTTAAATCGTCGTTTGGCCCAACGATGCGAAGGTCCTCCGATGTCTTTCGGAAACCTACTGAAAGCTGACGGTATTTTGACTGGTAAATCGTGCGATTCGTCGCGACTGTTCTCCCAGTAGCGCCGAGCTGAAGACGCGCCAGTGTTCGTGATCCAGTACATCATGATATTGTCAAGCATCTCGTCCATTGAAAAAATGCTCTCTTTCTTCGCCCTCATTATCAGTCCAGTCATGAAATTTCTCATAGATCCAGGCAGCTTGACCTGCGGGAGAATCCGCAAGGGCGTAACCAATTGTCTGAGGGCGAGTGCTTTGCTGCTTATTATATCCAGCAAGCTCATCGTTGTAGCGTTTCCGCCGCTCGATTAGCTCGCGCTCGTGTTCATCCGCGCTTGCCATCTCCGATTCAGAAGGTCTCCAAACGATACCATTGAGATGGATACCGATGCAGCCAGCTGGCTGCCTGCTACCAATCGCCGCAGTCACCTCGGCACCCCAATCACCGCCCTGCGCTGCCCAGCGTCCGCCGTAGCCAAGGCGTCGCATCAGTTCGCTCCAAGCATCGGCGATCCTAAGCAGACTCCAGCCGATCTCGGCTGGCTTCTCGGAGAAACCATAACCAGGCAGCGAAGGTAGCACG
>JAQYWP010000594.1 GCA_029379285.1 Rhizonema sp. PD38 | reverse complement strand
GTATCAACAATATTTATATGCTTACAATCATTGATTATGCGTTTATAACTAGTAAATTGACAAACGAGGCAAAAAGTGTATCAACGAGATAAAGGAACAAAAGACATGACCCTACTTTGATTTGGGCGTTCCGGCGCACAGGAGTGACCAAAGGCATCATGCTACCCAGATAGCAGTTGTGGCAATCATTGAATTAAACTAGCAAATTTTGTTGATCCACATGATGCTCGATTTGAAACTGTCCATCCCTCAGTATAGCTGCCTTTTAATATGTAAGCATTGCCCACTCTATGCTTTGTTGTTTCATAAATCGAAAATCCAATACTATCGCTATATTAAGATGCAGCATAATTTAATTTAGTTCCTGATTACGTATTGACAAAAACTCCCTTTCAGCAGTATCTGTCACTAGGAAACTATCTTCCGTCGTTCCTGCTATTACACTCAATCAATCCACAATGCAACCACCGATTACAGTTGGCACTGTCCTACAAAACCGTTACCGGATAATTCAAACCCTTGGTCAGGGGGGATTTGGTAGAACTTTTCTGGCAGAAGATCAGAGGCGCTTTAACGAACTTTGTGCAATTAAAGAATTAATTCCCACGACAATGGAGGCTTTCGCTTGGGAGAAGGCAAAGGAACTTTTCCAACGAGAAGCGGCAAGCTTGTATCAAATAGAACACTCACAAGTTCCCAAATTCCGCGAAAGATTTGAACAAGACCAGCGGTTGTTTTTAGTACAGGATTATGTAGCAGGAAAAACGTATCGCACTTTGCTGGATGAACGCAAAGAACTTGGTGCTGTCTTCACAGAAGCAGAAGTCATGCATCTACTACTTTCTTTGTTACCAGTCTTAGAGTATATTCACAGACTAGGAATTATTCACCGGGATATCTCACCAGAAAATATTATTTTGCGAGACGGTGATTCAAAGCCAGTATTAATTGACTTTGGGGTGGTGAAAGAATTAGCCACTCGATTGCAATCGCCAGATAATGCAACGCCAGCAACCTATGTGGGAAAATTAGGTTACTCTCCCAGCGAGCAATTACAAACAGGTCAAGCGTACCCCAGTAGTGACTTGTATGCACTTGCAGTCACAGCAATAGTTTTGTTAACTGGCAAAAAACCTACTGAACTATTTGATGACTCCCAACTTACTTGGAATTGGCAACGTTGGGCAACGGTCAGTCCGCGATTTGCTGCTGTGTTGAATCGCATGTTAAATTATAGACCAAGAGATCGCTATCAAAGTACTACAGAAGTAGCACAAGTACTGCAAACCCTGGAGCAAGCTACTGTCCCACCAAATTCTCATTTATCCAACGCGGAAACTGTTGCCGTTGGTCGTCGCCCCGAGCCGATATCTAGAGCGCCCCACAGACCAGATCCAAGGATAACACAACCATCCTCTAACTCTTTTTTAGATAATCCTTTAGCAATCGGGGCAATTGGTAGTGCTGTCGTTATTTTAGCGGGGTTAGCTTCTTGGACAATAGTTGGCTCTATACGTAAGTCATCAAAAGAATCACCAACACCACAAACTTTTCCTTCTCCAGTTATAGCTGGTAGTGCTACAGCTACACCTACACCCACACGTACATCCACAGCGACGCGAACACCCACTCCTAAACCCACTCCAATCAATAACCAACCTGTTGTGTTTAGAGAACGTCTCAATTTTGGCGCATCCCATACAACTAACCTTGAGCGAGATCTTAAAGAAAATCAGACGATTTACTATATCTTTAATGCTGATAAAGGACAAAAGTTAACTGCTTTGTTTGTCCAAGAAAGTGGTGTTTTATTAACTGTCTTAGGACCAAATCGTAAACCTATTGATAATACTGCTAAGGAAGTAAAGTTCTATCAAGGAAGTTTGCCTTCAGCGGGTCTTTACACCATTCAAGTCACACCGGTTGCAGGATTTTCCCGAACAAACTATAACCTTAATGTTGGACTAGAAAATCCAGAGACTCCAACTCTCACACCTACACCTACTCTTACTCCTACACCTATACCTACTCCTACACCTACACCTACACAACTCTTCCCCACACCTACTCCTACACCTACACCTACACAACTCTTCCCCACACCTACTCCTACCCCTACACAACCCTTGCCTATACCTACACAAACTCAGTCTAAATCTCCCAAAAAGCATAAAATTCACCCGATTGCTACTAAAACTCCAAAATCCGCTTCCAGAGAAAGCAATCAGCTGTGAACTTTGCCTCTCTACTTTTGTATTGGAGCTAAAAGCTGATAGTTTATAGTGGGATTACGGGAACCGCATCCCCAAATTTGGTGTGGTAGGAGGTTAAGTGTAGGATATTGAACATACTATTGATTACTGGAACTGATACGGAGTCTGGCAAAACTGTTTTGACGACAGCTTTGGCTGCTTATTGCCAAAAATATTGCTATTCCCGCAGCTTGGGAATTATGAAACCGATACAATCGGCAGAAGGCGATCGCGAGTGGTATCAAAAGCTATTTTCTTTGGATCAATCTCCCGAAGAAATTACACCTTTGTACTTTCAAGCACCTCTAGCACCTCCAATAGCAGCAGCAAAAGAAAATCGGACAGTAGATTTAGCTGTTGTCTGGCAAGCTTTGACAGCCTTAAGAAACCGGAGAGATTTTGTTTTGGTGGAAGCTTTAGGAGGATTAGGTTCACCTGTTACTGATGAACTGACAGTAGCAGATTTAGCAGGGTCATGGCGTTTACCTACAGTCTTAGTCGTGCCAGTCAAATTGGGTGCGATCGCCCAAGCGGTGGCAAATGTGGCATTAGCCAGACAAACGCAAGTGACACTTTTAGGAATTATTCTCAACTGTGTTCAACCAAGAACAGATGCAGAAATTGCCGACTGGACACCAGTTGATTTGATTCAATCACTCACCAATATACCTGTATTGGGGTGCTTACCATATCTAGATAATTTAGCAGATTTGGACAAACTAGCCAAAGTAGCGTCAGATTTAGATTTAGAACGCTTAGGAGTTCGTACCTAGCTACGAATACAAACCATTCGTGCCTCTATGCTAGCTTTAAAGGAGAAAAAAATGGTACAAGTAGCAAAAATAGGTCATGTTGGATTTAAAACGCCAGATGTTGAAGCTATGCTGGCATACTATACAGAAATACTGGGGTTTACTCTGACCGAAAGAGGCTCTGATGGAGCCGTCTATCTAAGCTGTGCAGTAGATCATCATACAATCATTCTCTATCCCTCGACACAGAGCGGTCATAATCACTTTGCTTTTCAGATTGATAGTACTCAGACATTGAAAGACGCAGCGAAACAACTGCGTGAAGCAGGCATCCAGGTACAGCAAAAAACAGATGCCCAACCAGGAATACCGGAACTCCTTCAATTTTGCGATCCAGAAGGACATACTCTCCAGTTATATTCAACCATTCAACAAGTCAGCCATGGGTTTCGAGAAACAGGCATAGTCCCTGAAAAACTAGGGCACGTCGCCATGTTTGTGCATGATGTCGATAAATGTGTTAATTTTTACCAGAACATGTTAGGATTCCGCGTGTCTGACTGGCTTGAAGAGAGTTTTGTCTTCATGCGATGTAATCCGGATCACCACACTATGAATTTTTTGCAGACTAAACAGCAAAAGATGTTCCATATTGCCTTTCAATTACGAGACTGGGGACATGTACAAACCGCCTGTGATTTTTTGGCAAAGCACAACATCACCCTTCTTTGGGGACCAGTACGCCACGGGATTGGACATAACATCGCTACGTACCATCAAGATCCCAACAAAAACATAGTGGAATTATTTACCGAAATAGATATCATGCTCAACGAAGATCTTGGTTATTTTGAACCCAGGCCCTGGCACGAAGATTTTCCTCAAAGACCAAAAGTATGGAAAGATACTCCGCAAGCCGTGGCTCATTGGGGCGGATTGCCACCCAAGGAATTCATGGAGTGAGTTAGTGAGCAAACCAACACCCAAATAAGTGAAGATGTCATCCCTTCAGCGCTGAAGAAGTTTCACCGTTCATCGCTACTAGCCTTAGAGTTGCTTACAACCAGCTCTCGATTAAGTTGCACGCTGTGGTTAAACCCTGTTCAGCTTTGATTTTTTCACCGACTTCAACAGTCCGTCTTTTAAAATCAGGTGTCAATATTTTCTTGTGTAAAACACTAGCTATTCCATCTGCTGTAAGCTTCTGTGAGTCTATAGCAGATCCCACCCCTAATCTCAACACCTGTAGCGCATTAAAAAATTGATCGTTGGCTAAAGGTTCCACCAGCATTGGACACCCATTACGCAATGATCGCGCGATTGTCCCAACTCCGCCATGAGTAATCAGGGCACCTGCACGCGAAAACAACCAATCGTGTGATATTAAACCATCTATAAACATGACGTTATCTATGCCAACGTCTGATGGTAAATAGCTGTCATCGAAGTCTGCCCAGCCTTTGTGAATCAACAGTCGGCGATCCAATTTAGCTGCAGCGCGCACGTGAGCTTCTATAACTTCTCGAATATTTTCCACAGATACACTGCTGAATGAGAGTACTAAAGGTTTGGGTTCCTGCTCAACAAATTCCCTAAGCTCTTGACTGGGTTGCCAGCTGTTCCAATCTGGATCTTCATAAAACCAGAAACCTGTTTGATGCACTTGGGAATATTTCGGAGATAACTGACAAAAATAGGGACTAGCAGCCAATATAAAGTGGTTTAAATCTTTGGGATTTTGCAAGTTATCAATAGAAGATGTTTGATGTTCTGATTCTGGCTTAGGTAAGCAATGAAAAAACGGAGTTACACAAGAGCGAATCCAGCAAATATTATAAATATCTGCTATCGTTGCAGCGATTGTATCTTGCAAATGACCAGAAATTAACATATCTGCATCATTACATGCCTTCATTAAACAGTCTATACTGTCCAATAAGTTATACTTGAAACCTGCAGGTGCTGATTTTTCTATATCTAACAACTCCGCCCTCATTAAAAGCAAATGGTTCCATTTTCGTGCATAACGTCGTATTTCTTGAGGACCAATCTTTGAACGCTCAATATTAACTGTTTCCAGTCCGGCTTTTAAAATATAGGGATGTATTGCCTCATTTATTACCATACGTACTTGATGCCCTCTAGTTTTTAGGACTTTTCCAAGTGCAATAAAAGGCAAGTTCTCTCCTAATGTACCGTGACTTGTAATGACTATAGTGCTCATGTGTAAGTAGTGGTAAATGTATTAGTATCGCTCCCTGTTTTTCCTATACACGAGCGGAAACCTTAACTTCAGACATAATCATAAATTGAGTTCCTGCGACATAGCGATCGCGATTGGACTTCTCAACTGAATTTCTTTATTGCGAAAATTCCTAAAACCAAGATTTCTATTATGTCCTCTTAAATACTTATATTATCTGTAAGGCTGTTAATAGTTAATAGTAATTAACCATTAATCACCAACGCTCAAGTTAAGTGATTATCCGGAATTGATATTAGGGACTATTCTCTGCTGAAAGCTAGTGAGCGAAGGTTGATCCCAGGGGATATTCAGACATGTCATAAGTTACTTCTATGATGGCAATTGTGTATGAAGAAATGAGGATGCTTTTAAAAAATTAACCCACACTTTTTACAAACTTAGAGTTAGTAGGTATTTTTGGGAGGAAAGAACAATTTGACTTAGTAGTCAGGTCAGTGTTCAGAGGACTGACCTGATTTTGAGTGACCTTTACTTTTATATAGAAGTTTTGGAAAAACGCGCCCTAATTTATTTTTACTTTAAGTATCA
>JAQYWP010000593.1 GCA_029379285.1 Rhizonema sp. PD38 | reverse complement strand
GGTATAAACAATGAACCCACCTGGATTGCATTTTGGTGGGTTCACTGTTTGGGGAATGGGAATTGAAGCGTTCCCCATTTCAAAAAAAGTATTGATTTTCTGAAAGTCTCGTAATACCATTCGTTTAAACTCCAGATAAGAGAAAAGACACGATTAATCGTGTCTCTTTTATATTAGGATTTGCGTGTATTAAGGTCATCCAATTTAATAGTAGCCACGAATTAAAATATTGCTAGCAATGCTGGGAACTCCCTGGCTGTCGAAGGCAAAGAGCATATAGTAACCAGGAGGTGCAATTCCTGGATCACCAGGAATTTGTATATTGTAACTGTTGGTGTCTGCTGTAGAAAAAGTCAGAGGAATGCGTCTTTGATCAGTGTTAACAGTATGGGTAACTGCTGAGAAGCGTACCAAAGAAAAACTGCTAATATATCTGTCAGTGTTTACCTGAATTGTGTTGCCATAAACAGCCCTGTCAGGAGCTGAGTTGATGGTTGGTCGATTAGCCAGTGTACCATCTGGAGCAAATAAGTAGGGAGGGCTGTAGATTTGTGCATCAAAATGATTCACATCACAATCGCACAAACCGCCACCACCAGAAAATATTCGACCATCAGGAAGCAGCAAGGCGACGCTATGATAGGTGCGGGGAATTTGCATAGAGGCCAAGGTTCTCCAATTTTCACTATAGGGGTCCCAAAGTTCTGGCACCAAAATAGCATTATTGTCCGAGAAAACAACAGGGTTGGGCATACCACCGATGACAATTACTTGACCGTTTGGTAGCACAACACTATTGAGGAAACCACGAGCATATTGCATGGACGCAACTTTGTACACAGTCACATCGTTATTAATATCAATTACATATGTACGGTCGTTAGCTGGATACCCCAAGCCATAAGACTCTGCTCCACCTGCTTTCAGTATCTTACCAACATCGTACATTACTGCTGTGCCATTGATACTGTAGGTGTCATCTCCACGATTACCTGCAGAAGTCACACCACCTGAGCCATAAGTTGTATACCAGTTCATCTGCTGACTTGGACCAGCTTGAAAGACTCTCCCATTCGGAGCAGCAAACAACCAAGCATGGTTATCCCCGCGATATACACCTTCAGGATCTGGTCCAATCATTGGATCAACTTGAGCGTCACTTAAGGGTGACCAACCTGAGCCATTAGTCCATACCTCACCATTCTTACCGCCCTGACCTCCGTTCCAAGAGCCTCCAACGGTAAACACACGAGTATCTGATAAGGTGACACTGGATTCATAGGCTCTGGGAATAGTCAGTCCTTGATCACTTTGCCAGGTATCATTAGAGGGATCGTAAATCGTCGTATGACCAGCGTCTGAGCCTCCAGCAATTAAGATACGACCATCAGCAAGATGAGATACGCCAGGGCAGAACATTTCATGCTGAGTTTGGACAATTAAGGTATCAGTTGCTTGTAAAGTATTAGGGTCAAATATGCTAGTCCAAGTCTGTGGATTAGTCCCGGTTGTAAAACCGTATTTACTGGATGCAGACCACAGTAAGACTTTTCCATTTGGAAGTATGGCCGCTCCTGCTGGAGTCAGAGGTAGGCTGATAACATCACTCCATTGCCCTTGTGTAGCTGCATCGCTGTAGGTTTGAGATAACAATTTTCGAGAGATGGGTGCACGAGTTTTAACGTGCTCCCTCGGCACACTTGCCTGAGTTCTCTCGGAAGAAAAGATAGGGTTGAAGTTTGTCATAAAACTTAAACCCAAAGTGAGTAATAATGTAGTCCCAAAAAATACGAAGACATTTTTTGGAAACAAACGTCTTAATTTTTGCCTAACCGATAATAGTTGTGATTTCATCATTTCAGTATGGAGTAATACACCTTTCTCAACTTTGCCAAAGATTGAAGTTTAGATTCCTTCAAACCATTATAGACATGAAGCCTTATCCAGTAAGTCTTTGAGAACTTTTAAATTTAGATAGCTGCGAAAAAATTCAAAGCTGTTTGTAACTATATCTTATTTGCTGTATTTTAAAACACTACAAATTTAGCGATAAAATTACGATAAATTAACTAAATAAAATCAGAAAAGTTTGTATAAAAAAGGCTTGACAAATAGTAATAAGCCTGCATATTTACTTGCACTGCTATAGTACTTGGATACAATTGGGTATATTACAAATAAAGGCAAAGGGCATCTGGCTGAGGGCAGAAGGAAAGAAGTGTTAATAGAAGCTTCAGTTATGGATATAAAGTCCACTTTCATAGAAAGAATTACACAACAGACGCGTAGTGCTTTTGTATAACACTTTCTCTGCTATCTCCTGAGTCCTGTCTCCCTACACTATTAACCAATACGGTTCAGATAAGGCTAAAAACTAATACTGGCGAGGAGTACCTTGCCTACTCTGCCTCAACGGCTAGCCTGCGGCTTCTCCAACGGAGTACGCCGAGTGCGTGAGGCAAAATTTATCCACTTAATCAGCAACGCAACATTTTCTTTTCTTATAGTTATAACCGCACCTATACAGACGGAGACCACTACAGTTGTCAAGATTAAAATTACTTAATATTTCGTTACGATAAAGACATCAAAAAATTAATGAAATAAAACCTCTTGAAGCTAAAGTCGAAGATAAATGGCATGAATGGCACAATTCGCGTTGGCAATCTCTTTGGGATTCCTTTCTATATCCATCCGTCCTGGTTCTTAATTCTAGGTTTGGTAACTTGGAGCTATAGCAGTGGACTGATGGCGCAATTTCCTCTATTGTCTGGGGAATTAGCTTTGCTATTAGGATTAATGACAGCTCTGTCGTTATTTGCCTCTGTCGTTGCCCATGAATTAGGACACAGCTTTGTCGCTATTCGCCAAGGAATCGACGTGAAATCAATCACGCTATTCATCTTTGGTGGGTTAGCAAGCTTAGAAAAAGAGTCGAAAACCCCAGCATCCGCTTTCTGGGTGGCGATCGCAGGTCCATTAGTAAGTTTAGTACTGTCTGGTATATTTACAGCTATTGGTTTTGGGATGAGTGCATCGGCACCATTGACAGCTATTGTCGGTCTACTGGCATCTGTTAACTTGGCATTAGCACTGTTTAACTTAATTCCGGGTTTACCTTTGGATGGCGGAAATATACTAAAAGCAATAGTATGGAAAATTACCGGAAATCCTTATAAAGGTGTGGTTTTTGCGAGTCGAGTTGGGCAAATATTAGGTTGGTTGGCGATCGCCTCTGGTTTACTCCCACTTCTGTTATATGGTAGCTTTAATAACTTCTGGAACTTACTCGTTGGTTTCTTCTTACTGCAAAATGCAGGTAAGGCGGCTCAGTTCGCTCGTGTACAAGAAAAACTTACAGGTTTGACGGCAGGCGATGCAGTCACAATTGATAGCCCAATTATTTCTGGTAATATTAGCCTGAGACAGTTTGCAGATGAGCGGATCTTGAATTGGCAAAACTGGCGTCAATTCTTAGTTACAGATGACGACGGGCAATTGGTGGGAGCGATATCTATTGATGATTTGCGTTCCATCCCGACTGCACAGTGGCTGGAAACTCGAGTTAGAGAAGTTATACGTCCAATAGAACAATCTACTACAGTCCAATCAGATCAATCCTTATTGGAAGCTGTACAGATTCTTGAACAACAACACTTACCCGCACTTCCTGTGATACGTGATAACGGGGTACTTGTTGGAATCTTAGAAAAAGCCTCAGTCATCAACCTACTTCAGAAAAGAGTGCAAGTGAATCCTGCGTAATATGTAGGTAGGCGTGAAAATTTCTCCTTGAGTCATGGAAAAACGATTTCGAGGTCATAAACAGAACCCCACCCCAGTAAGGCTGCACTTTACTGGGGTGGAATTATATATGCTCAAAAAGTAAAAGTAGTTCGTAGCGTTCCTATATACTCTGTAGAGTTATCGTTGTTGTGTTCTGGATTCAGAATCACCAAAACACTAGGAGTTAAATCGATATTGTTGGTCAGGGCATAGCGGTAGTAACCCTCTAAACTATACGCAGTGTCGCTATCTCTACGTCGTCGGATTCTACCATTAGCCAAAACTTCTTGGGCATCATTATCAATTAATCGAGGTGATTGACCAACAATAAAACTGAGTAAACTTCCTTTTTTGCCAAAATCGGGAAATGCCACACCAGCAGCATAGTAAAAGATATCAGCTTTGCTACCTCTGCTGCCGGTAAGTCTAGTAGCTCCATTTAAGGCACCAGCAGGACTTGTTGTTGGAGAAAGTTCTGCGATCGCCTGAGTATAACCGCCCCACCCAACGATCGTTAACTTTGAACTGGGTTGAAAGCTAAGTTCCGCACCGTAGTGGTTACCTGTCGTTGGGATATTACCAAAAGGTGCATTAGCCAACACACCGCCCGTGCTATCAAACAAAGCAATGCTACGTCTTTCTGGATTATCATAAGTGTGGGCGTAGGTGAGACCCAAACTAAAGCTTTTACTGAATTTTAAATCTAGTTGACCCAATGCGGCATAAGCACCACGGCCAATTCCCAAACCCTGCCCAGGGTTATTAGCGGTTTGCGGAAAATAGCCGAGTTCGACACCGACAGATCCTTTGGGATTGTAGTGAAAACTTATCCCCGCACTTGGAGCAGTACCAAGGTTGTAATTAGCTACCCGGTAAATAGGACTGAATCGCCCGTAGCGGGATATGGCACCAGTTCCACTAGACGCGCCGGGACTATAGAGATTAAACCCCCTGTCAACTAACTCATCATTAGTCGCATCAATTTGTATAAAAGCCTGCTTACCGAGAGGAAACTTATAGAATAGTTCATCAAGGAAAATACCGTTGTTACCTTCATCCCCATCAAACCCTAAGCGTGTCATGTTAGTGCCTGTGACACCAGTGTTAAATGGGGTAATGTTTCTTGCTTGCAGGCGGACTCTTAAAAGATCTTGACCTGTGAAACTGGTATTAAAAGACAGACGTATGCGATCAGCGAATACTTCGTTGTTGTTGATATCGCCCAGAGAACCCTGTGTTCTACCTGATGGTACAGCTTTCGTATTACCGAATACACCACTTAACGCAAATATCGCTTCTCCCGTCAGCTTCGTCGTCGTAGAAAACTGTTGAGCGTCTAATTCGGCTGTACGAGATTCTAATGTATCTACACGACCACGTAAAGTAGTTAGCTCAGCCGAGAATTCTCCTTGTAGGCGTTGTAAGGTTGTCAAGTCTTCTTTTTTAACTATGTCTGTGGTTGCTGTGGCGATTAATTCGTTCACCCGATTCAAGCAAGCGTTTAAACCAGCAGCAAATTCATAACGCGTCATTGCACGGTTACCACGATAAGTGCTATTTGGATAACCAGCAATACAGCCGTAACGTTCCACTAGAGACTGCAAAGCTTGGAATGCCCAGTCTGTGGGTTGCACGTCCGACAGTTGGGAAACAGAGTTTAGTTTTGCTCCATCAGCGCTCTGTGTTTCAACTTGAGCTTCAGCGCGGCTTGCTAAAATGAGAATACTAACAATGACTGCACTTAGTCTGAGAACATTCTCAAAAATTTTTGACATATTCATCTCCTCACACCACAAATGTTATTGACTTGAGGAAGTCTGGTTGACTGCAGTAAAAATCTGTCAGGGTTAATGAAGAATTGTGAACGGGAATTTTGCTTACTCTTCACTTTATAAAAATTAGGTTAAATTTTTCTAAGCAGATAGATTAAGGATTAGTTATTAAATGATTTACAGATAAGGCACTTGCCAGGAAATAAAATACCAGCCTTCTTACAACGAGTATCTGTCTGTGC
>JAQYWP010000592.1 GCA_029379285.1 Rhizonema sp. PD38 | reverse complement strand
TAATACCGTTTCACTTTAAAGTTGATACATTTAGGCTTGCAGGGGAAGCAGGGGGAGTGAATCGTATCAGAATTTTCGTGAAATGGTATAAGCAATACCCTTCGGCTAGGCACCAAGCATCCGTAAATCTCCAGCCTTCTATCTGAATAGAAGAGCGTATTGACTGCTGTGATTGAGAATAAAGTAGCACGTGACTATTGTAGACGAGGAGCAGTCCCTCAGACAATCGCACCCTGCATTTTCTCAAAAGCATCAATTAGGGTTTGCAATTGTTGATCTGCTTTGAGAACAGCTAAACCCCGCACTGTAACTTTACCAGGCGAGTAAATAAAACGCGCTTTGAGAGTTTCTGACAGATTCTGGGCCAACAAATTCCAACCAGGTTCCTCCATGGGCGTTTCTAAAACGACGTGCTGCTTACTTTCTGGTTTAATGCGGCTAAATCCTAGTTTCTTCGCTAACTGTTTGAGTTCCATCACCCGTAATAGCTGGCTTGCTGATTTAGGGATTGTGCCGTAGCGATCGCTCCACTCAGCCGCAATTTGCATTAATTCTTCCTTAGATTTGACAGTTGCAACCGCACGGTATGCACTCATCTTTTGGTCCAAATCGGGGATATAATCTGCAGGAATAAACGCCGTGAGATTGAGGTCAATTTGAGTATCGTCAACTGTAGGAATTTCTTGCCCTCGGATTTCTCTGATGGCTTCTTCCAACATTTCCATGTATAAATCAAAACCTATTGTTTCCATTTGCCCGGATTGTTCTGCACCCAGCAAGTTACCGACACCGCGAATTTCCATATCGCGCACAGCCAACTGATATCCAGAACCCAACTGCGTGAACTCCTGTATAGCACGTAACCGTTGACGTGCAGGATCTGATAACACTTGCTGCTTTGGATAAAACAACCAAGCATGAGCTTGAATGCCAGCACGACCAACACGACCGCGTAACTGATAAAGTTGAGATAAACCAAAACGGTGAGCATCCTCAATCAAGATCGTGTTGACTCGGGGGATATCTAAACCAGATTCAATAATCGTAGTACAAACAAGGATATCGGCTTCCCCAGTACTAAAGGAGAGCATGGTAGATTCTAACTCACCTTCTTCCATCTGACCATGGGCTACCACAAACCTTCCGCCTGGGATCATTTCCCGTAACGTTGCCGTCGTCTCCTCAATTCCATCAACTCGTGGAACTACGTAAAAAACCTGTCCGCCTCTGTCAAGTTCTTGACGAATTGCGCTACGAACTGTCTCTGGATTCTTTGGTGCGAGATGTGTTTTAATCGGGCGTCTGGATGGAGGGGGTGTGGTAATTAAACTCATTTCCCGAATACCCGATAAGGACATATACAAAGTACGAGGAATCGGGGTGGCAGACAAAGTTAGGACATCAACCTGAGTTTTCAAGGTTTTAATTTTCTCTTTTTGATTCACCCCAAAACGCTGTTCTTCATCCACCACCAAAAGTCCCAAGTCACGGAAGTTCACGCCTTTACCTAAAAGTTGGTGTGTACCAACAACCACATCTAATTCCCCTGTTGCCAGTCTTTTGAGAATGTCACGGCGTTCTTCCATGCTGCGGAAGCGGTTGAGTAACCCAACATTAATTGGGTAGGGAGCAAAGCGTTCTTTGAGAGTGTGATAGTGCTGCTGGGTAAGGATTGTGGTTGGTGCTAGGAGTGCAACTTGTCTGCCGGTAGTAACAGCTTTAAAGATGGCGCGAATTGCAACTTCAGTTTTACCGAAACCGACATCGCCACAGACTAAACGATCCATCGGGCGATCGCTTTGCATATCTCGTTTCACATCTTGCACGGCCTTGAGCTGATCGGTTGTAGGTTGATAAGGGAACGAGTCTTCCATTTCCTCTTGCCAAGGCATATCTTGGGGAAAGGCAAAGCCTTTTTGTTGCGATCGCGCTGCATAGAGCTTGAGTAGATCCACTGCCAACTTTTTGATCGCTTTGCGGACTTTGTTTTTCGTATTTTCCCAAGCTTTACCAGTCATCTTATTCAGTTCTGGTGGCTTATCGGTTGTCGTCCGCAACCGCGACAAAGCACCGACTTGATCGGCTGCTACCCGCAGTAACCCGTCAGCATATTGCACCACCAAATAATCACGAGTTTCATTGTTAATGACAAGACTTTCTAGCTTGACAAATTTACCAACACCATGATTTCTGTGAACGACATAATCTCCTGGGCGCAACTTGTTGGGATCAACTTGCTTAGAAGTCGCTTTTCTGCGCTTGCGGATATAACTGGGAGTCGCAAGGGAGTGCTGCCCAAAAAATTCCCGATCAGTAATGACAACCAGCCTGTATGTTGGCAGGATAAAACCTTCCAATTCAGCTAACCCGGAATATTTGAGTGCGACTGGAATGTGACTAGTTTGTAACTTTTCAATCGCCAGATAGTCACGGGGGTTAGGGATGAACTGGGCAGGACAGTCATGTTCCTGCAATAAGGAAACAGAACGCGAAGGCTGGGCAGAAAGCAACCAGATAGAAAATTTGCGATCGCGTTCAAGTCGCAGTGTTTCCGCAATTTTGGCAAATTGGTGTGGCGTAACTGGTACTGAACGACTGGCGAGGTTAATACTGCGACTTACAGATAAATCATCTGCTCCATTATCCGTCGCCAATTCTGACAAGTACAATTTTTTAAATTCTGTCAAGGAAGCCAGACACTCATCAAAGGAATGATGAATTTTCGGTAATGTTGAGTCCAGTGAAGTAGATTCATCTGAGATCACCATTCTCCACTGTTCCTCCGCATTCTCTACCCAGCGATCGCTATGAGCATGGGATTGTTCTGGCTCATCAATAGCAATCAGGGTATTTTTTGGTAAATAGTCTATTAGAGACGCAACTTTGTCAAAGGCTAATCCCAAAAAGCGACGACTACCTTCAAGCTCTCCAGATTCTGAGTTCAACTCAGCACTCAAAACTTTTGACTCACTACTATTTTTAAGTGCCTCCATCAAAATGGGAGCAAAGCTTGTGGGGGTAAGATAAGAAAAGTCAATTTTATCTAGGGCAGAACGTTGAGTTGCTGGATCAAATTCCCGGATCTGCTCAATGTCATCACCAAACCATTCCAATCGTATTGGTAACTCAGATGAAACTGGGAACACATCAACAATATCACCGCGCCGACTCCACTGACCTTCCATTTCCACTAGAGGCACACGTTCGTAGCCTAGATGAGTTATTTTTTCCCCAAAGGCATCTAAGTCAAATTCCATGCCGCGTTTTAAGGTGAGACAAAAGGGTTGAAATGCGGACACTGGTGGTAAGTGAGGTTGCAGTGCTGCAACCGTGGCGACAATCGCCACCAAAGAGGAGCGGGAGATGGGGAGAGTCGGTGAGGGGGGGAAATTCTCCCTGTCTCTCCCTCCCCCGATTTGTACCAAGTCCGCGAGTACCTGCATCTGTCCCCAAGTCATCTCAGTTTCCGGATCAAATGGTTCATAGGGTGATGCCTCGGAGGTTGGGTAAAAATGCACGGTTTGCCATCCCATCGCCTCTAACTGTGCTGTCCAGCGTCCGGCTTCTTCCAAAGTGGCACACACGACGAACAAATTTCGTTCCTCGGTTTTAGCCAATGCTGAGGCTACCAAGCCTTTAGGCAAGCGAGGAAAGCCGTTTAAGCGCAACTCTTGTTGCCGATCTAGCTTGGAGAGAAGTTCAGTAGTGAGCGGAGATCGCCCCAAAGCACGCACAATAGAAGAAAAGGGCATACGTTCTCAAACAGATGGAAGTCTTTCTGACAGGCAGGCTTTGTTACGCCTACTTTAACTATTGTAAAAGTGTCAAGGTGGAAGAAGTCTTACTTTAGAGACATTAACCTTAGTACAATAATTACAGACCCAGCGCTAATATACGGTTAAAACAATGTGCTTTTACTAACATATGTCTGAAAAAGAACTCTTATCTCCCCTATTTTAAGTATCATCTGTTAATAAAAGTAAAAAATATACATCATGACTAAGACGAAGAAGAGTGAAAAATTAGCAATTATCAACAATCATGTTTTGGAGCGCGAATCATTTAGGATTGCTATAAGAGGTTAGAGTTAAGCGCAGTTTGCTGGTAGTATCGGCAATTTATAGAAATGTCCCCAATAGCCGAAGTTCTAATTATTTTTCTTTTGATCTTCGCCAATGGTCTGTTTGTGATGTCAGAACTGGCGATTGTCTCGGCACGAAAGGTGCGTCTGCAACAGCTTGCCAATCATGGCGATGCCAAAGCCCGCGTTGCTTTGGCACTGGCTTCTTCCCCGAATCAATTTCTAGCTACCGTTCAAATCGGGATCACACTCCTTGCCATTTTATCTGGTGCCTACGGTGAATCGGTGTTTGCTAAGAGACTGACTCCGCTCTTAAGTCTTGTCCCTTGGCTGGCATCCTACAAGGAAGCGATCGCCTCGGTTTTAGCTGTTTTAATTGTTACCTATTTAACACTAATTATTGGAGAACTGGTACCCAAACGACTGGCGTTAAACCATCCGGAACCTATTGCCTCCGTTGTCGCCATTCCCATGCGAATGCTAGCTACAATTGCAGCTCCTATTGCTTATTTACTAAGTATTTCTACAGATGCTATATTGCGGCTTTTAGGCGTTAAACCCTCTACTGAACCACTAATTACAGAGGAAGAAATCAGAGTCTTGATAGAGCAAGGCACTGAGGAGGGAACCTTTGAAGAAGCAGAACAAGATATGGTAGAAAGGGTGTTTCGTTTAGGCGATCGCCCTGTTAGCTCGTTTATGACACCGCGACCGGATATTATCTGGCTGGACTTAGAGGACACTGCCGAAGAAAACCGCCAAAAGATTATGGATGGTGGTTATTCCCGATATCCAGTATGTCAGGGAGGACTTGACAATGTGCTGGGTATTATCCCAGTAACTGACTTGTTAGTCCGGAGTTTCTGTAACGAGAAGTTAGATTTGACAGTAGGATTACGACAGCCTGTCTTTGTGCCAGAAAGCACCCGTGGCTTGAAAGTTTTGGAGTTGTTCAAGCAAGCCGTCACTCATATGGCTTTAGTCGTCGATGAATATGGTGTGATTCAAGGATTAGTCACCCTCAACGATGTGATGAGTGAAATTGTTGGCGATGTTCCTTCTGATGATGAGCTTGAAGATCCCCAAATTGTGCAACGCGAAGACGGTTCTTGGTTGTTAGATGGGATGTTGGCTGTAGATGAGTTTTTTGAACTATTCCATCTGGAACACTTGCAATCTGTAGACAGAGGTAGTTATCAAACATTAGGTGGTTTTGTGATCAACCATCTAGGTCGTATCCCTGGTGCAGCGGATCACTTTGAATGGCAGAGTATGCGGTTTGAGGTGATGGATATGGATGGTAATCGCGTAGATAAAGTGTTGGTTGTGCCAAAGGCGGATTCTACTAATTCTGAATAGTATTGGACAAAGATTCAGTATAATCACCGGATTTGGGGTAATTATATGGAAAGTTTCCGTATAATAAACAGTGATGCCGTGAGTTCTCGGTGGATGACGAGATGAGAAGTCAAGCCACTACTCTCAAAAGAAATCCGCAATCCAAGGAGATAAACCTGCAAATATTTGAGTAGCAACTGATAACGCAGTTGGTGTTGCATCAAGTTTTCCCATGAGCTGTAATTGATGGGGTGTAAATAGTCCTGTGTAAAGGGGGGCTAAACCTCGAATATCTAATTTTAACTCACCGTTTCCACCAGGGCAAACGCATTTAAATTTAGTAAAGATATATTGACAATAAAGTGCCTGTATGTATTTCATA
>JAQYWP010000591.1 GCA_029379285.1 Rhizonema sp. PD38 | reverse complement strand
TTTGGCGATACTTAAAGCTGGTGGTGCTTATGTACCCCTTGACCCTAATTATCCACCAGAACGCCTCAGTTATATGTTGGCAGATTCCGGTGTGGATGTCTTGTTGACCCAACTGTCATTGCTGGAAATTTTACCGCACAAAAAAGCACGAATTGTTTGTTTAGATACTGATTGGGAGTTGATAGCTACTGAGTTCGATACTTACTTAAAGCCTGAAGTGCAGCCCGATAATTTGCTTTATGTCATTTACACCTCTGGTTCTACAGGTTTGCCTAAAGGGAGCGCGCTATCCTATCGTGCCCTAAACAACCTTATACAGTGGCATTTAGCAACAATGGCGACAGGAGTTGGAGTCCTTCAGTTTGCCTCCCTCAGTTTTGATGCCAGTTTTCATGAAATGTTTGCTGCCTGGTGTTCGGGAGGGACACTCTTTTTAATTCCAGAGAATGATCGCCTGGATTTGGATAAATTAGTACATTTTTTAGCAGAAAACCCGATCTATAAAGCAATCTTGCCAGTTGCCCTTTGGCAGCAATTAGCAGAGGCATATGGAGACCAACCTCAGTTGTTTGCTAACCTGACAGAAGCGATCGCTACAGGGGAGCAACTTCAGATTACTCAACAGATGATCAACCTCTTCTCTCGTCTTAATCACTGTAAACTCCATAACCATTACGGTCCTTCTGAAACCCATGTCGTAACTTCATACGTTTTCACCGAACCATACCAGAAGTGGCCAATTTATCCCCCTATTGGTAAGCCAATCGCTAATACTCAAATTTATATCTTAGATCGTAATTTCCAGCCAGTTCCCATAGGGGTATGGGGGTCCCTGTTTATCAGTGGAGTCAGTTTAGCTCGTGGCTATCTCTACCGTTCTCATTTGACGAGCGAGAAATTTATTCCCAATCCTTTTAACAATTTAAAATCGCAGTGTACTGACGCATTAGAGCAATCTAACAATTCAAGATTATATAATACCGGAGATTTGGCTCGTTATTTACCTGATGGCAATATTGAGTACTTAGGACGGATGGACGATCAAGTGAAGGTTCGGGGCTTCCGCGTTGAACTCGGTGAAATTGAGGCAGTACTTAACAAATATCCTCAGATCAGTCAAGCCATAGTGGTACTGTATGGTTCAGAAGCACGAGAAAAACGCTTAATAGCTTATATAGTCATGATTCGGGAGCAGACTAGAACAAGCGAGCAGTTACGGGAATTTCTTAAGCTCAAGCTACCAGAATATATGATACCTTCTGCTTTTATTTTTCTCGACGCTCTACCTTTAACATCCAATGGCAAAGTTAATCGACGTGCCTTACCTGCTCCTAATGAAACTCTATCAAACTTGGATCGCGCATTTGTTCCACCTCGAACTCCTGCAGAGGAAGTGTTAATTCAAATTTGGCAAGAAATTCTTAGTCTTGAACATATCGGCATTTACGATAACTTCTTCGATCTAGGGGGTCATTCCTTACTAGCAATGCAGTTAGTCAGCCATATTTATAAAAAGTTCGATCTAGAGTTATCGGTGCGCCAAGTATTCCAAAATCAGACAGTAGTTCAATTAGTAGATAGTATGGCTCAGATAGCTGGTGATCGCGAAGTCATCGAAGAAATTGCTCGTACCTGGCAGGAAATCGCTGCATTATCTCCCGAGCAACTACAGTTAATGGCGACACAGCTTAGAAAATAAGGCTTGCTGAATTAACGTATGAAATACAGATTGCTCAGCCCTTTCAGGGCTGACGAATTCTAACCATAACTAGAGAGACAAACTAACGTGAAACTCACCCAAAATCAGATACAACAATACGAAGAAGAAGGGATGTTATTTCTCCCCAACTATTTCTCTGATGCAAAAGTTAGTGCTTTGCGCGAAGAACTTTCACGATTACCAGAGCAAATTCCTGGACGAGTGATGGAAAAGAACAACCAAACGGTACGAGCTATTCATGGAGTTCATGTTTACAGTAAAATTTTCCAAAGTTTAGTTCAACATCCACTTTTGTTAGAACCCGCTCAACAGATTTTAAGAGACTTTGTCTATCTTTACCAGTTTAAGATCAACATGAAAGCAGCTTTTACTGGGGATCTTTGGCCTTGGCATCAAGACTTTATATTTTGGTACGAGGAAGATGGTATGCCACAGCCCAGAGCAGTCAATGTCGGCATCTTCTTGGACGAAATAAATCAATTTAATGGTCCACTATATTTGATTTCAGGTTCTCATAAAGAAGGACTAATCAAATGCAATGTTCATAAATCCTCAGTTGAAAGGGAAAATGCCGGCTGGGAAGTTAATGTCAGTACTAATCTGAAATACTGTCTAGACAATGCAACTGTAACTCGACTCGTTGAGAGAGGAGACATAGTAGCTCCTGTTGGTTGTGCTGGATCTGTTCTTTTCTTTCACAGCAATATAGCTCATAGTTCAGTTCCTAACATCTCTCCTTACCCTCGTAGACTACTTATGATTACTTATAATAGCATCAAAAATATACCGCATACTAGTGACCAGCCAAGACCAGAATTCTTAGTCTGTAGAGATTACACGCCACTGCAACCTGTAGAAGATGATGTGTTACTGCAACAAGTTGAGTAACACGTAATTGACTAATGACATCTCGTCTTCAGTATTTAATTATTACTCTCTACAACTTTAAGTACACAAACAAAGTTATGAGTACCACAAACCATTCTTCCTCTTCAGATAGTTTCTCCAACGATCCAAAGCATGCTGTATTCAAACTCCTGCTGGAGAAAAAAGGAATCCGTTTCAACGCCCAAACCATCCCTCGTCGTGATAGATTAACTTCTGTGCCTCTTTCCTTTGCACAAGAGAGACTGTGGTTCCTCAACCAACTCTCAGGAGCATCAGCAACCTACAATATGCCTGCTGCCCTACGCCTGAGTGGGGAATTAAATCTTGATGCCTTGCACCAAGCCCTAACCGAAATCGTGCGTCGTCACGAAATACTCCGTACCAGTTTTGCCAACATCAATGGCATGCCGATGCAGGTGATTAACCCAGAAGCCAGCATGGATATGGAAATAGTAGATTTACAACACTCAGAAGAGAGCGAACGGAAACTGGTTGTAGAGCAACAAATTCAACAATCAGCGCTGACTCCCTTTGACTTAGAGATTTCCCCATTAATTCGGTGTAATTTATGGCAATTATCAGCTACCGACTACGTGTTTAGCATCAACATGCATCACATAGTCTCAGATGGGTGGTCGATTGGCGTGTTGGTTCGAGAACTATCAGCGTTGTATAAAGCTTTTTGTGTTAAAGAATCATCCCCCCTACCAGAACTAGAGATTCAATATGCTGACTTTGCTATATGGCAGAGACAACGGTTGAGTGGGGCAGTACTAGAAAAACAACTGCAATATTGGGTATCGCAATTACAGGGAGCACCAGAATTACTGCAAATACCGACCGACCGACCACGCTTTGGCATACAGAGCGATCAAGGTGCAACACAAAGCTTTATCTTAAGTAAGGAATTAACCCAGAAACTGGAAATACTGTCACAGCAAACGGGTAGTACTCTATTTATGACCCTGTTGGCAGCCTTTGCCACCTTACTCTATCGTTATAGCGGTCAGTCAGATGTGGTGATTGGTTCGCCGATCGCCAATCGCAACCGCAGTGAAATACAGTCATTGATTGGCTTTTTCGTGAATACCTTAGCCTTGAGAACACGGTTAGAAAATAATCCGAGTTTTGAGCAGTTGCTCGCGCAGGTGCAAGAAACCACTCTCAAAGCCTATGAGCATCAAGATGTGCCCTTTGAACAGGTAGTAGAAGCCTTGCGACCCCAACGCTCCATGAGTTATACACCTCTGTTCCAGGTAATGTTTGTCTTGCAAAATGCGCCGATGGGCGACATTGAATTACCAGGAGTAAAATTAAGTGAGTTAAATACTGAGAACACGACTGCCAAGTTTGATTTGACTCTATCCATAAGCGAAAGCCCTCTGGGAATGGATTGTACTTGGGAATACAAAACCGACCTGTTTGATGGGTCAACTATTGAGCGCATGGCTGCTCATTATCAGAATTTACTTTTAGCGATTGCTAAAAATCCACAACAAAAGATAAGTAAGATACCATTACTCACAGATTCTGAGCTAGAGCAGTTACTGCAAACTCCGAATAATATCAATACGAGTTACTTTCTTCGCCAATACTTTCAGTACCACGGTTCAAATAATTTACAACTTTACATTTTAGATAAGTATCAAGAATTAGTTCCGCTGGGTGTAGAAGGAGAAATTTATTTAGGTAATTATGATTTATCTTCAAAAAACTTAAATTCAGAGCAAAAAAAATCTATAAGTGCAATAGAGCATCCACAACTTGGTAAATTATTAAAAACTGGACAATGGGGTTGTCGTCGAGGAAATGATTCTCTGGAATTATTAGGAAAAGAGCATCGAAACGTCACAGTTAAAGGACAAAGAATTCACCTACAACGTATTGAAGAATCTCTACTAACAGCAAAAGTGGTAGAAGATTGCTATGTAACAGTTCGCAATCAAGAGCTAATAGCATATGTAATTAAAGATAGTTTTTGTAATCAGGATTTTTTACACAATCATTTAAAATCCCAGTTACCTGGTTACCCATTACCCTGCACTTATGTATCAGTAACTGCTTTACCATTGACAAATAAAGGAGAAGTGGATGAAGTAGGTTTAGCTTCTATTGGTGTAATTAATTCTGAGTTAATTCAAAGTTGGGAAGAACAAATAAGTTCTCACCCTGAAATCGAGCAAGTTACTGTAGTAGTTCAGCCAAATATAAAAACAATTAATTCCATACATTTAGAAGAAATTTTACCATCAAATCAAGTTATTTTTAATAGATTTTTTACGGTTGAAGCACCTAGATACGTTGGGGAAGAAAATAATAGTTTTTCACTAGAAAAAAAATCACCTGCAATCAGTCATGGAAAAGCTTTACTCTTCCCAGAATCTGCTCCACAAACTCTAGGGGAAATACTTCAAAAAACTGCTAGTAAATTACCTGGTCAAGGAATAATTTATATTAACTCTGATGGCTGCGAACAGGTTCAATCTTATTCTCAGTTATTAGAAGACGCTCAAAGAATTTTAGGTGGCTTGAGAAAACAAGGACTTAAGCCTCAAGACAAAGTCATTTTTCAGTTAGAACAAAATCAAGATTTTATTAGTGCTTTTTGGGGTTGTATGTTGGGAGGTTTTATTCCCGTACCCATTGGAATGCCTGTTTCTTATAACCAGCACAATGCAAATCTAAATAAATTAAAAAATAGTTGGGAGATGTTAGAAAGACCTTTGATATTAACGGACAATAAATCGTTGCCAGATATTGCCAAATGGTCTTTAAGCCTAAATTTAGACGGGTTTAAGTTAGAAACAATTGAAAAATTACAAGAGTTCTCGGCAGATAATAATTATTACAATTCTCAATCAGAAGATTTAGCGATTTTACTACTTACTTCTGGTAGTACAGGAACACCGAAAGCAGTAAAACAGAGTCATAAGAGTTTATTGAGCCATTGTGTAGGAACAACGGCTATGAACAACTTTTCCACAGAAGATATTTCTTTGAATTGGTTTCCTCTGGATCATGTTGGGGGAATAGTCATGTTTCATTTGAGAGACGTTTATTTGGGGTGTCAGCAAATTCATGCATCAACTCAAATGGTCTTGCAAACGCCTACTTTGTGGTTAGATTGGATTTCTAAGTATAGAGTTACGATTACTTGGGCTCCAAATTTTGCTTATAAACTAATCGCCGAAAAC
>JAQYWP010000058.1 GCA_029379285.1 Rhizonema sp. PD38 | reverse complement strand
GCTTAACGTTTCGTTCAAAGTCTTGCAAGCCGTTCCCATGATCGCGTCAATTTTGACAGAAGAGCGAGCAACTCAAGAATTGCTCACGACTCAAATTGATCTTTCAGCAGTGATTGATCGTCTCACGCTAACTCAGATTCATAGACTGCAACAGCACCCCTTGATTCAACAGTTAATCGAATTCTTGTCTGGAGTAACGCGGCAAATTGCTTGACGATTACAGACAGTCAAAACACGGGACGATTAATAATTATAGTTTTTATTTCCGGAAATCGCTTCCCCTTCTGATTTTCAAAAATCTGCTAAAATATCAACGATTATGATTAATTACTCAATTTTGAGTTTTCAAGAAGGAGAAAGATCAGTAATGCAAAGTCGAATAAGTATTCATCCAGATATTTGTAATGGACGACCGATTATCGCTAACACTCGAATTACTGTGCAAACGGTTATGGAATTTTTAGGTGCAGGCGATTCCATCGAAGAAATCCTGGAAGAGTATCCCTCTCTGGAACGAGAAGATATTTATGCGTGTATGCAATTCGCGGCAAAGTTGATGGCATATCACTACGAAGTTAGAAAAGTTGCATGAAAGGATTTTTATTTGATGAAAATCTACCTTCTAAAATCCAATTTACCCCATCTGTTCCCATCATCCATGTTTCAATATTAGGTGATAGTCCGAGTGATACCCAGATCTGGGAGTATGCAAAGGAAATGGGGTTGGTGATTGTTACCAAAGATGCAGATTTCTCAGATCGATTGATGCTCGATTTGTCCCCACCAAAAGTAGTGCATCTACGCTTTGGAAACATGCGAAAAAGTGCATTTCACTCATTTCTAGCTCGCGTTTGGTCACAAATTGAAGATTTAGTAATCGATCATAAGCTAATTAATGTTTATCTGGATCAGATCGAAGCATTCAAATAGCCAGTCAGTCGCTTTCTTCCTGCTTCAAAATTCAAGCTGATCTAAATATGTTGGAATTATCTGCTGCTAGTGGAGAAATAGATTTAAACTCAGGACTTACGCAACTGGCACAGCGATCGCCTACGGAACTCTTGCCGAGTCCCCAAAAACTAAACGATAAACATGGGAACATCTGGACGTTTGAGTTGTTAAATTAAATAATTTGACAACAATCCATGCTTGATTTGATAAATTATTTGAACACTTGTATAAGCTAAATTTTTCAGCCTAAGCCAGACTAAAATAGTGCAGGCAATATGGTTTCTTTGAATCCAACCCTTGCGACATTGGCATGATTCAAGCCCAGTTAATTGTTTTAACTCAAGGGTGAAACTCCTCAACCTTCCAACTGACAGTGTTAATGTCGCTATTCTAACCGTTCTTCCTTGTGACTTTGATTATGAATACCACATTATCTTCTACAATTCCTAGAGGTAAATTGTATTGGCAACGTAATGGAAAAGTACTAGAGCGCCGATCAAGTAATAACAGTTGACAAAATCGGAATTCTGTGTATATGTCAAAACGCTTATTTCAAGCTAAATCTTGAGAGCTAGTTTTTAGCGATGTCTACGATGGGCTAGGCCTACGCATTAAACTTGAACACCTGAAAGTTCCATTTACACAACAAACATATCCTGCATTTTATGTCAATTAGTTCTACTTGACCGACGCTCTAGACAGCTAAACTGGAAAAACTTAGACTAGTTTTAGACTAGTTTATGATTATTTATGGAATCAATTGGCTCATACGAAGCAAAGACACACCTTCCTGCACTCCTTGAAAGAGTTTCCAAAGGAGAAGAGTTTGTCATTACAAGGCACGGTGTCCCCATTGCCCGACTTGTTCCCATTGAGCAAGATCGACAGCGTGACGTTATGGCAGTGATTGAAGAGTTAAAAAAGTTCCGACTTGGGCATACTTTGGAAGGAATTTCGGTCAGAGATATGATTAACGAGGGCAGACGATGAACTTTGTTCTTGACTGCTCAATTGCTATGGCATGGTGCTTTGAGGACGAAGCGACAGAATTTACTGACTCACTACTTGAGAGTCTTGTGCAAGCAACTGCAAAAGTCCCTTCCATTTGGTTTCTTGAGGTTGCAAATGTCCTTGCCATAAGTGAAAGAAGGGGACGAACCAATCAGGCAAAGATGACTCAATTTCTTCAACTGTTAAGAGGTCTTCCTATTATCGCTGATATAAAAACCGAGGAAAAGGCATTTACTGATGTGCTTACCCTGGCGCGAACCCATAGGCTAACCTCCTACGATGCGGCATATCTGGAACTCGCACTTCGTGAAGCACTCCCTTTGGCAACACTTGATGAAGGACTGAAACGAGTGGCTCTGAATATTGGTGTTACCGTACTTTGATTCACTGATTAAACATCAACACTGTGGCAGTAGGCAAGGAAATATAAATAATTTTCTGTAAATTATTTTTGCGATCGCATAGCACTTCGACTTAATTTATAAAAATTGAGCATCCCGAGAAACTTCAGAATGTGGAGGAGCGATCGCTATAGATTAATACTTGTCTTGAGATTCCTTCTCACCTGTATAACTTTAGAGACAAAAGTAAGGAGTTTCTTGTTTATGAAAAAGCAGCCTAAAAAGTAGTCTGAATTTCATCAGATGTGCTTCGTAAAGACTTTGCCCTGACTGTTTCATTTCCTCAATAGGGGTGTGAGACACTACCACTTCAGATGTTGTGCTTACCAAAATCTCTCCCACCTGCGCCATAGAGCCAATCAAAAGATAAGTCAGGATTACAGGCACTTCCCAGACATCACCGGTTGTACTTATCTAGGACTTAAATTATCCGTCTTTTCAGACTCCTACGGATTAGCGTTCGTCGTTCGCGCAGCGTCTCGAAGAGAAGACTTTGGCGCAGCCATCGCCTGCTTTTTCCTGTTTTCGTTTCATGCATATCTTGCCAACTTTGTCAATGCGTAAGTCCTAATCACGATTATCATGGATACACATATCTTGCAACCTGTCAGCTCATCTTCCAGCATCACTATTGTGCTACGTCGAACTCAGGTTTTTATCAAGTAATACACGGTTGACTCCAGCCGAGAGGTCTGGAGTTTATCTATTAGCTTTTGTTATCAATTTATTTTTTCCAAAAAACGAAAAACTGTATTTTTGAATACAGCTAATTAAATAAAAGTCTGATTTTGAGTTTGTTTCCCAGAACGATCGCAAAACTTTTCGGTCTACTGAACAATAATGGTGTTCTTTGTGACTTAAAGGAATTGTTTGCCGCCTTGGCTTGCTTTTACTTTAAGTCACAATCTTTTCCTTTAAGTCACAGAATCGCACGTCCGATTATGATTCAAATCACACTAACGCCAGGCACCTATATTATGTGATTGTTTTTTCTCTTGATCGATAACTGTAATTTGTCCCTGAGCAGAAAACTTAATATCGTAGGTACCATGACCATGCTCATGAGTAGTATCGTGAATCGTAGAAGTTTAGTTGTTATAACCAAGGACCGTAACAATATCTCCCAATCCATGAATAGTATGACCAGAGACAGTAAGATTTTGCGTCTAGGGTGCAACACTTTGTACTTTTAATATCAAACACTATCGAGTTATGCCGGGTTTGAATATAGCACAGCCTTATGTGCGTTGAAGTAAGTAGCACCTGCCTTTCGTTGTTACTGGGAATCTAATTTTGATTCACCGTTGATCTTTAGGATCGTTGTCACCTGTATAACCCGTTACTACCCAAACTAAAGCTCTGGCTCCATCGCGGATGGATTTTTGAATTGGTTCAGAAGCTTGGCGAGAGGGAACTGTGACTGGCTTAAAACTAATCCCACGACTACCTAAAACAATCTCACCGATGATGCGGGCACGACGCATATGGTAATCGGAGGTAATTAAATATACGTTTTTAATTCCACTAGATTTCAACTCATCTACTATGGTTGTGAAGTTCTCCACTGTGTTGCTTGCTTCATAATCTAAGTGCAAACGCTTAGGACTAACTCCTGCTTTAGCAAACACTTTTTGAGTTGGCTGTGGTGGGCTACCTCCAGAAATCCAGATTGGGATATTGGGATGCTTACGGGCAAATTGTGCTGTAAACTTCTCTCTCTCCAATTTCGTTGTTGAACCACCTAAGACTAAAATCGCTTGAGGTGGTTCAAGTTGGCTTTTGATTTCGTTATAGCCCCACCATAGCATGAGCGGTAGGGCTAGGATGGTAAACCGAGAAAAAATTCCTTTAAAAAGTAGTTTATTCAAGGTTCTATCACTTCGTCTACGTGGACTTTACTTTTTCTTTTAAAAGAATAATTATGTATGCTGGTAGAGATCTGAAAAATATACCTAAATACAAATTTGATTTATTTTTCAGCAGTTGAGGTTTTCACGGCTTTATTGTGACTCACTGAACCGCTACAGATGAATGCCTAAATGAATGTGGACGCGTAGGGGCAAGCCTGCGGCTACAGCTAAGACAAGGACAGTCGCAGGAGAACTTCCCGCCAAAAGAATTTGTCCGTTGCCAAGGACACTCTTGTAAGTCAAAAAGAACATAGAAATTGTACACCCAGTCAGGGGGGAGTAGCTAATTCTTTATCAAATCCTCATAGAAGGATCTGAGGAATTTTTTTGTTCTTTCCTTACCAGGGAAGAAACTTATGCTAATACAGTTCCGTTAGTTTGGAAGTTAGGTTTCTGACGGGCCAATAGCATCTATTTGACTTGTACTTAAAAGCAACAGGTGTTTATAAACCATGCACGATTTTATTCGTTATTCAAGCAGACACAAGGCTATTCCGACCAAATTTATTTTTTTTAGGATGTTGTAGTAGAAGAGAAGAGCAATATGCCCAGACTGAAATTTATCAGGAACTTTATACAACGGGACTGGCCAGGTTCGAACCGGCGGCCTAGCGCTTAGGAGGCGCTCGCTCTATCCAGCTGAGCTACAGCCCCAATTTGATATCATTAATATGATACCATTTTTAGCGGGACTGCCAAGAATTTAGCCAAGATTCGCCACCTGTTTCTAATCCACACAAAGAACTGTATGCCTGTAGGATAATTTTCCTTTCCCCGCCACTGAATTCTCGCAGTTCTAAGTTTAACTGTCCCTGCATGGTGTCACGACAGCAATAAACTAAACCTTCAGTTGTGGGGGCACGTAAGGGAGTCCCTGGTAAATCGGTAGTCCCTGTCAATTCAATCTCATACTTGGCATTTTTAGCATGCATTTTCCATCCTCCCCAAGGCTGAATATCCCAAGTGACTTGTGAATTCCAAGGGACGAACTCATAAAATGTATCGCGATAGTGCAAGCCAATCATCGCTACAGATTCCATCCACCACAATACTCCGCGCCTTCCACCACCAGCAGTTATTGCGAGATCCGGTTCTCCTTCAAAGCTATTGCAGTTCACCCAAAACCATCTTTTCGGAAAAGAGCCTCCCCAATTTTTCTCACCGTAGGCTGCGGCTTTAGTAAATTCGTAGAGCTTGCCATTCCAATCTATCCAACCTGTTGCTAAGCCGTGCGCCATCAAGATTTGCCATCCTGGTTCAAAAATCTGTAAAAATGATAGCCATCCGGCGGTTGATTGCTGAAGACTTCCTTTATCGCCCCAGCCTAAAAGTGGCTCGATTTCATACTGCCAGCGACAATATCGATCACTAGCAGGATCGTAAATTGCGCCTTGATTCAAAATAGCTGTGGCTTGGTAGCCTTCTTGTACATGACGTTCAAACTCTGCGGGTAAAAGATAGAGAGGTGTGGTGTTTAAGTCTGTTTTACCCCAATGGCCAAAAGCTAACACATCACGGCTTGCCCAAAATTTGCCGACATCTGGAAAAGTCCGCCACAGAGACTGATCATCAGGACCTAAAATTTGTGCTGCGCCTCCACTGTAGAGTTTACCGCCAATGGGATCTTCAATAGAATACATGAAAGCGAAGGTTTGACCAATTGGCAAGGTTACGCGGTAATACCAACCTTCAAAGAAGCGACGACTACTACCGTCCCAGTGGTAGCCACTGTGAGGTGTTTGGGTTGAATTAAGAGGATTGCTGGGAATACTGATCATAAATATGAGAATGCTGCCTATTCCCAGTATGAGCGATCGCCTGCACCACCAACGTCAAATCTTGCCTTGGAAATGTATATCGCTCGTTTTCGGATGGCAGGAGAGTGGGAGAGCTTACAAAAGTAGGTATTTTGTATTTGGTCATTTTTTGACGCAATTGCCGATGCTTAAATCCTGAAACCACCAAACCAAGTTAAGCAATTGAGAATTGTCTCAACTATTTTTGAGATTTCAAAAAACCTATCGTTAGAGAGGAAAAATATACTCTTTTTCGAGAGATTGCGATCGCCTTTGCTGCTATAGGAGGTACTAGTTTTCACTCTGCTGACTTAACCGATGCTAATTTCACTTCAGCCATGCTCAAAAGCACGAACTTCACAAAAGCCAACCTGACTCGTACTTGTTGGGATAAATCCAAAAAGCTTGATCGCGTTCGCCCTGGAACAACTTATCTAAAAAATGCACAAGTGAGGCAATTGCTGAGTACAAAGGAGGGACAGAATCAGAACTTTGACGGATTTGACTTCACCGTTGAAACAACGCTCATCTATAGATAGGTTAGTAAATTAATAACTTCTCAATCCGTAACAATTATTTAGATCGCATCCAATTTTGTATATATCTCGTCTGTACCCCTATAATGAAACGCTCAATTAGATTTTACATAGGTATAATTATTCTACTCACAAATCAACTACTGACCTGGTTAGGAATAACCTTATGTGCTTCCCTCGCCATTAAAACAGGTAACAAAAAGTTTTTACTTATAAGCGGAATAATATATGCTGTTAGCTGGGGAGTATTTTTTCTTGATATCTATTTAGCAGGCTCTGAAGGAGTCAATATGTGTAAGAACTTAATCAAGAAAATATTTAAAATTAATTATAATAAATAACATTTATTGTCAGCGTTCAGGAGGTGTAAAAAAATAGGAAAACTCCTAATCCGGCAACATTCGGAGGATTAAAACCAGCGCTCTTAGCAATAAGGCTACCTCAGATCTTGCACCACCGTCTTGTTGCGAAAATAAAAGTCTAAAAAGCTTATCTTTTCTTAGGGTAGGCAGTGCCCACACTACCCTTATTGAGAAGCTGCAAGATGTCAGCTACCGGATTTTTCAGTACGAAAGGTGAAACGGCGGAAGCCCTGACTACAAAAAAGAGTAAAATTGACTTTATGCACAATTAGTGATAAGCGAAGCGAAAAATAATGGGTTGAGGACGCGGAGTCGAATACTTATCTGATGAAGAAAATTTCTCAGAATAGTTAATATAGATTTACTTGCTGCTGATTTCCCAGTATGAGCGAAGCCTTCGATATTCATTATGCCTACAATCTCCTTGGACTAGAACCTGGTGCATCACAAGAGGAGGTGAAGCAAGCTTATCGCCAGTTGGCGAAGATTTGGCATCCTGATCGTTTTCCCGATCAAAAGCAGAAGCACGAAGCTGAGGAAAGAATCAAAAAAATTAACGAAGCTTACAATCAGGTTAAGTCTTATCAGCCGAAACCTGTAGATCGACCTTTTCAAACTCAAACAAAACAAACTCAAACAAAAGTTCACACAAATCACTTCAATGCCGAAACTTTCTACTTATGGGGAGTGGAAAATGTAAAACTAGGCAAATACCCAGAAGCCATCGCGGATTTTACCCACGCGATTCGTCTCAATCCTTACTATGTTGAAGCATACAAATATCGTGGATATATCTGCTCCCTACTGGGATATGAATATAGAGCTACCTCAGACTTAGATAAAGCGGCAAACTTGGAAGGTAAGCCGACAGACAAACAGACTTCTTCTACATCGGGTAGTAGATCAAAGCATAAATCGCTTTTTGTGAGATTTTTCCAATGGCTTAAGCGTTTACTAAGTAGGTTGGTGCAAAAAACCTAAATATGTAAACAAATGTTGTTCGTCAACTGTGAAACTAACTAATCCCAACTCCCTAAAAGTTCGCTCTTCCATCAAATACCCTGTAAGAACGAATAACTTTCTTTGCTTCTACGTCTATTTGCCTTCTTTGAGAAATATTGGTATCACCCAAGTTGCTAAGCGGCGCAGCACGTGTGGCGTGTGGTTCGCTTGCGCTACAAAAAAGATCGTTCGTCATGGGTAATTGGCTGACGAAGCAAATAATTCTTTCTCCATTACCCATATCAGCAGGCGTCTATATAACTAGCAACTTACGCTAATAAGGAATTCTAAGCACAGATTGAAGAAGTTTCTTGGAAGAAGATGAGGGTACGCCCTTGAAACAGTGGCAGATCTTTTTTTTCAAGCCTCAAGTACAGCAGTCACCTTATGAGCAAACTCCACTGGCTAGAAGTTAGCGAATATATCTTTCTTTCTCTGTCTACAATGGGAATTGTGATAACTACAGCAACACAACAGGGAGTTTACGCATTAGTACCCTTGATTATAACCATTGGCTTGAATATAGCCAATCGAGAAAGGTTGAAGTCTTTGAATCCGCAGCATAAGCAAGGCGCGATCGCTCAATTAGATCTACTGATGGATCCCTTCAGACAGCGCCTAGAAAACTTCAACACTTTCACACAAAAATTAAGTGCAACAACTAAGCAGCAGCTTGAGGAATTACAAAATAATCAGCAGCAGAGTATTGATATTTTTACACAGCGCCTAAATATACTTGATACGCTCACACAACAATTAAGTACAACTACTCAACAGCAAATCCAGGAATTACAGCAAAAGCAGCCAGAGCAGAATATAGATAATCTCAAACAACGCTTAAGTCAATTCGATGCCTTAAGGCAAGAATTAACCACAAGTACTCAACAACAAATCGATCCCCTCAAACAGCGCCTAAATCTACTTGATGCCCTCACACAACAATTAAGTACAACTACTCAACAGCAAATCCAGGAATTACAGCAAAAGCAGCCAGAGCAGAATATAGATAACCTAAAACAACGCTTAAGTCAATTCGATGCCTTGAGGCAAGAATTAACCGCAAGTACTCAACAACAAATCGCTCCCTTGAGCCAGCGACTCAATCAACTTGATGCCGTGACGCAACAATTAAGTACAACTACTCAACAGCAAATCCAAGAATTACAGCAACATCGGCAGGCAAATAATGTAGATGCCCTCAGACAGCGTTTAACTCAACTTGATGCTGCGACGCAACAATTAACCACAACCACTCAACAACAAATCGATCCTTTGAGCCAACGACTCAATCAACTTGATGCCCTCACACAACAATTAAGTACAACTACTCAACAGCAAATCCAAGAATTACAGCAACATCGGCAGGCAAATAATGTAGATGCCCTCAGGCAGCGCTTAACTGAACTTGATGCCCTCACACAACAGTTAAGTACAAGTACTTACAAGCAGATAGAAGAATTCAAGTCCGCCATTGCCCAGTTCCAAACCGAACTCCAAGGATTAACTCGATGGCTGACTAAGATAGAACAGCAGCAAGGTGAAAAAATTCAAAAGTCAGAAGAATTAAAACCTAAACCACCTCAAATAAACGTCATATCACTTGCACCAGTGGCGTCACCGCTACAATCAGCAAATCCAGATCCCCAGCCAACACCAGTTATAGCAAGCAATCCAGTCCAAAACCCCGCCACAACTCCATCCACATCACCTGCTCCGGTACCTATATCTCAGCCAACACCAGTCATAGCAAGCAATCCAGTCCAAAACCCTGCCATAACTCCATCCACATCACCTGCTCCGGTACCTATATCTCAGCCAACACCAGTCATAGCAAGCAATCCAGTCCAAAACCCTGCCATAACTCCATCCACATCACCTGCTCCGGTACCTATATCTCAGCCAACAAAGCAGAACTCGATATCAATCAACTCTTTTAAAGGACATTCAGGCAAGGTGATGTCCATTGCCTTTAGTCCAAACAGACAAACTTTAGCCAGTGGTAGCGATGATAAAACTATTAGAATTTGGCATTTGGTTAGCAAAGAATCTTTCATTCTCAAAGAACACGGAGAATCTGACGTATTTGGGGGAGTTAATTCAGTAGCATTTAGCCCAGATGCTAAGACTTTAGCGAGCGGTAGTGATGACAAAACTGTAAAGTTGTGGGATGTGGCGATGGGAAAGGAAATTCGTACCTTCACAGGGCATAAAGACAAAATTTACTCTGTAGCTTTTAGCCCGGATGGAAAGACATTAGCCAGTGGCAGTAAAGATAAGACTATCAAGCTTTGGTCAATAGAGACACATAAAGAGATTTATACTCTTCCAGGGCACGCAGACGAGGTTTTATGCGTAGCATTCAATAGTGACGGCAAAATTTTAGCAAGTGGTGGTGCCGGAAATGATAAAACTATCAAAATTTGGTATTTAGCTGAAGATAAATTCCTTACTCTGAGGGGGTATTCTGATTTTTTTGGCGGCATTAATTCTGTCAGCTTCAGTCCAGATGGGCAATTGATTGCTAGTGGTAGTGCAGACAAGATTATTAAGATTTGGCAACTCTCCGGTGGCAAAGAACTTCGGACTCTTACAGGACATACCGATCAAGTTTGTGCTGTTGCTTTCAGCCCAGATGGGCGGTTCATTGCTAGTGGCAGTAAAGACAAAATGATCAAGCTTTGGCAGGTAGAGACAGGCAAGGAACTTCGTAGTTTCACAGTCAATGAAGGTCCAATTTACTGCGTTGCTTTTAGCCCAGATGGTAAGACGCTTGCTAGTGGCGACGGAGATAAGATCGTAACCTTGTTGCCCTTTCAATAATACCAAGGTTAGAAGACTTGTACAGTAAGCTTTTTGTCTATTTTAGGTTGCTTGATTTCTACGCTCAATGTACTCATGATAGGTTTACAAGCCTTGGTGCTTAAAAACGTTCTTTATGTAAAAACATGATGAGTTAAGTATAATATACTAGTTTTATGACAATAATTGTAAGTTTTTTACAAAAGTTAAATGTAAATAAAGTTTGGTTAATATAAGATCTAATCTCGGCAAAAGCAATGCTAATTTATAAACAGGCGCAAATAAGAAAGTTATTCAGAAAAATTTTTGGTTAGAGCCTGTGCCTCCCGCTCTAATAATCTCGCAATCGCTTCTCTTGTTGTTCCATCCTCTATAATGATGTTGTTTCCCTATAATTCACAAAGTTGTTTTGGAGGATATTGAATAGATAGCTCAAAGTGCATACCTACCTCGCAGCAATGAAGGATGTATAACTAGAAGTTAATAGGTTGCGAATATTGTTCACCTTAGTTAATTAACCAAATCACTGATTTTCACATACTTGTATAATAAACCGCTGAAAGCTACTGATCTGCACTCTATCGTAGCTTTTAGCGGTTAAGTTTTAAGGTCAGCATTCAGCAATTACTCTTGGCGTTGTAATGTAATTACAGTAACTTCTGGTGGACAAAATAAACGTCCTGGTGCATAAGTTCCTAAACCGCGATTGACATAAAGTTGGTTGTTTGCGACTTTATGAAGCCCTTGAAACCATTCCCAGTGTCGTACCACTTTAGAACAGTCTCCTTGTAAAAGTGGTACCCATCGTCGTAGTTTTTTGGGAAGTTTATACAGAACTTTTTTATAATAGACAACGATAGGTCCAATTCCTGGAATCACTATTTGACCGCCGTGGGTATGACCTGACAATTGCAAATCTACCCGCCATTTTTGCAGTATATCGGCAGTGTCCGGGTTATGGGATAAGACGATGCAGGGTGTAGTAGGATCTAACTGATGCATCACATCTTTGGGATTGAACTCTCGAGACCAATAGTCAGCCAATCCGACAATTGGCAATTCTTTTCCTAATGGGTAGGCGATTTCATTCCAAAGAACATTAATTCCAATTCCTGTGAGTGCAGATGTAATTTCTGCTTTAGAACGACTGTAGTATATATCATGATTGCCAAGTACGGCATAGATACCAACGCGACTTTGCAGGTGTTTGAGTCGGAGTACTAATTCGTGAATTGGAGAAGGATCATCAGTTACGTAATCGCCTGTTAGTAAAATGAGATCTGGTTCGGCTTGGTTGCAGAACGCGATCGCTTTTTCTAACATTCCTTCTGATAACCGTTTACCATCATAATGCAAATCTGACAATTGCACCAGCGTCAGTCCTTCTAGGGACGCTGGCAAATCTGCAATCCTAACCGTCAAATTTTCTACGCTTAAAGACCCAGACAATAACCAGTGCATAAAGCTGACTTCGCTCCTCAGATCCGCGCTTCCAGCTTATCTAAAAATCTACTAATTATTTGTAACAATTGCCATAACTTCTTGAAAAATTTATGAAAGAAAAGGAGTCGAGAGTCAGCAGCCAAGCGAGCCAAGAGAGTTCTGTGCAAAAGTTGGGAGAACAATTTTCACCGTTTATTGTCTGCTTTAGATAAAAATATGAAGTGAAGAGTACAAATACCAATGATCCTTTTGGTAAAACTCTTCGATTCTACTTACGACTGAGTACTTAGGACTCAAGACTCTGCGAAGGACGATATTGAATCCAAGATTTAGCGGCTTCCAGTTGCGCTGCTAAGCTAATCAGAGTAGCTTCTGCTGCGGGTTTTCCTACCAATTGCACGCTTATAGGTAAATTGTTGCTGTCGAAACCTACAGGAAGTGCGATCGCTGGTTGTCCGGTTGCATTAGCTGGCGGACAGGGTGCAACCCAATGAATAATATTTTGGAATGTCTCTTCGGGACTCAAGTGCGCCCATTCTCCAACACGGATGGGCGAATGCATGTAAACTGGCAATACCAAAACATCCACATGGTCAAAAAATGCGACTATTTGTCGCGAAATTGCTTGCATTTTGGAAACTGCCCGGAGGTACTCACCAGCAGAACCCGTTCTTGCCAATAGCCAGCGGTTCATTGGCTGCAAAGCTTCAGCTGGAAGTCCCGACACACTGATGCTGGATTGCCAAATTATTTGGAACGGTTCCACCAACTCAGTAAAGTCCGGGCATTTTTGCTCTACAATATGACCAAGGTCTTGCAATAATTGAACTGTTTGCAAGACACCTTGCTGACAGCTTGCATCTACTTCCCCCATAGGAGGAATGTTAGTTGTATAGGCAATCCGCAAAGTCTCTGGTTTTTGCTTTGCAGCAGTCATGAATGAAGGGTTTGGATCTGGCAACCAGTAAGGATCTCCTGTAATATAGCCAGACATGATATCTAGAAGAGCGGCTGCATCGGCAACTGTACGTGCTATGGGACCATTCGTCGCAATCCCACTTAAGCTATCGCCTACTGGCGCATGTGATACCCGTCCCCGTGATGGTTTGATTCCTACTAAACCACAACAAGCAGCAGGACCGCGAATTGAACCGCCACCATCAGAACCTTGGGCGATCGCGCACAATCCTGCTGCCACTGCCGCTGCTGCACCTCCACTCGAACCGCCAGGAGTGTATTCCAAATTCCAAGGATTTCTAGCTGGGGGAAATACCGCAGGTTCTGTGTAAGGAAAAGAACCAATTTCTGAAGTTGCCGTCTTGCCCAAAATAATAAATCCAGCCTGCTTGATGCGGGAAGTTACCCCATCGTCATGATCGGGAATATTGTTTAATAATGCAGAATTTCCGTATGTACAAGGAATACCGGCAAGTTTATTGAGGTCTTTAATTGAAATCGGCACTCCGAAAAACGGTGGGAGTTCGGAAGCATTGGGAAGCATTTCTGTTTTGGCTTTAGCATCTGCGATCGCCTGCTCTGCCGTCACCGTAAAATAACTTCCTAGTTGAGGATTCAATCGCTGAATACGTTCTAGATATACTTCTACCAACTCCAACGGTGACACTTTTCGACTACGGATCAACTGTGCCTGTTCTAATGCAGTTGTAAAAGCTAAATCAACTTGATTCATGAGTAACTCTTAGGTCAATCCAGAAATATATATAACTTGTCTAATCATGATGATTAATGCCACACCAATCATAATAATCAGTGTTATTTTACCACCTGGAACAAGCGATTGAGTCGTACTATTTAACTGTTCCTGCTCTTGAGTTTGTTTCCAAGAGATCACTGCTGGGATAATGCCCCCTAAAACTGAAATACTGAACGTCCCAGCATAATCTAAAGCAGCAAAGAAGATGCTGGGATTTAGTGTTGACAGACTCAGAGGAGGGAAAAGAATAAGTGAGTATAATGGTAGACGATTTAAAGGTTCTTTTGCTGAAACTGGAGAAATATCTCTAAAGAAATCCAGTAAACCGTAGACAAATCCAATAAATGATGTGACGAGCGCAAACTCTGAAAAAACGGAGACGAGGACGCCTAACCATTCTCCTGCACCGCCGTCACGTAGAGTTTGTAATGGATCGAAAACTGTTTTGCCTGTAGAAATGCCCTGTATCACATCGGGACTCACACTTCCCAAAATTACAGCATTCCATGCCAGGAACATAATTAAGGGAATACCAGAACCAATGACAATTGATTGACGAATTTTGCGGATATCTCCTTCAAGCTGAACTGTAATCACTGGAATAATTGTGTGGAAAAATAGAGCCACAAACATTACTGAAACAGCAGCAGGAAGCGCACTCCAGTTCTGAAAAGACAATTTGGAAGGCTGAACTTGAGTCGAGCCTAGAAATAACAGTCCGATGAATGAAGCAATGACGATCGCGACAAACGCGTTGTTTAATTTTGCAATAAACCTGTCTCGCCCCAGATACATAATGCCACCGAATAAGACAGTGAAAGCCGTTGTTCCTACCCATGCAGGTAAAACATTATGTACACCCCACATTTTTTCCACAGCCGATACAAGAATACTTCCTCCTTGAGCAATATATGCTACAAGCATGACATAGTGCATAAACAGATACGCCCCACCGGCAATTCTTGCGACTAGCTTTCCTAGAGTACTTTCAATGATGACTAACAAACCTAAACTCGGCAGACCCACAGAACTCATTGTATTTAAAGTTACTTGCACAAGCAAGTAACCGGAAATTAAGGTGTAAATCCATACAGCAATCAGTAGGGCTGTGGATGGTACAACGCCAGAGGGTAATGTAACAGCAGGCAGCGCCAGAATTCCAGCACCAATCGTTGTGCCAGCTATAAGAGCAGTACTTCCTAAAACACTGCCCGGTTGATGGTTTAGCTTGTTTCCATCAAGTTCAAGGTTGGAAAACAATCGACTCGTCGGCGTTTCGGATTTGAGAACAGTCGTCATGGGTTAATGTCACTATCTACACTGGAGTAAGCACACTCATTAATGTTAACTTATGTTAATCAACTAAGTCTCTAAGCAATCGGGTGTCAGTGGCGATCTCCACCTAGTTAAATTTCTGTTTGTATCCCGAATCAAACCTCAGTACTCAGCATGTACTTTTTGTATCTTTGGGCAAATTCTCGCCAAGTGGTTAGCTTTCGTCCTGTAATTGCCTTTGAAGCAGTATTTTCTAACTTTATTAATGATAAGTAACGCTCAAAGCTTGCTGCTTTAGTTTCTGTCCTAAATATCTCATTTCAATAATTTACCCAACCCTATAAAAGAATAATCGCTTCTGCATTTAAGTGACTATTTTTACGAGTATGCTAAAACTTTTTTTTCATAACAGGTCTGCCGTACCCCAATGAACAGTTACGCCTTGTAAGGATTGTTGTATACCTCATTTATATTGGTATACAGTATATTAGGAATAGATGCCTTACATAATCATGCTCCAAACAAAACAAGCTAAAGATATTGACTTGCGCTATTTAATTAGTAATTACGGTATCAAATTAGTATTAGATGAGCAATTTTTCCGCGAATGGCAAGATGATTTGCCAGAAATTACAGATTTAGATAAACAACTCTTAGAT